>NZ_BAAHZP010000008.1:0-244902 GCF_054600795.1 Photobacterium sp. R1 | reverse complement strand
CAAGTAAATGATGGGTTGTCGCCAGTTAATGCTGAAAATCGGCTTAAATCTGTGTCCGGAATTTGTTGACCACTACAGACACCTTAAGAAAAGAGTTGAAGGAATAAAAGGACAGGCACCTTAGTGCAAAGAGTTACAAGGACAGACACCCTAACGAATCTGTACTCGAAAATCGTTTCAGATAGTGTCTGTCCCGGTATTACCCTTTGAAAATGGTTGATGAAAATGGAGTGGCTCGGGTAACGATTAAAGGCGGAAGTCAACGCGCACCGGGTAGTGCAGGCCCTCATGTTGAGCTTAAAACTTCTAGTGGTCAAAGGGTAAATCCTGCTGGATCGGATAAAAGGACAGGCACCTTAAGAAAAGAACCTCTTTATCATTTTCATCTATCTTGGACAGAACTCTCGCCTTCATCACTTATACCTTTCCCCAGGCACCAAACTGGAATACTGTTTATCCATCCAGTTGAAATTCATACAAGAACCATGACAACAGCACGAAGCCAACTTATCAGTGTCGAAGCAACGCCTTATTACCATTGCGTTTCCAGGTGCGTCCGTCGTTCATTCCTTTGTGGGTATGATGAGCGGGCTCAAACTAGCTATGAGCACCGTCGTGACTGGGTCGAGAAGCGATTAAAGTTAATTGCTCAAGTCTTTTGTATTGATGTCTGCGCCTACGCAATTATGAGTAACCACTATCATTTAGTGCTGCATATCAACACTGAGCGAGCACGTCTTCTCTCAGATCACGAGGTTATTGAACGCTGGCTCACTTTGCACCGAGCCCCCGTGTTGATTCAGCGTTTCTTAAAGGGCGAAACTTCGACTGAAGCCGAGCAAAAGGCATGCCTCACAATCATCCAAACCTGGCGGGAAAGACTCTGTTCCATCAGCTGGTTTATGCGCCTTCTCAACCAATATATTGCCAACGAAGCTAATCGCGAAGACGGCTGTACCGGCCACTTTTGGGAAGGGCGTTTCAAAAGTCAGGCGTTGCTGGATGAAAAGCATTGGCCGCCGCCATGGCATACGTAGATTTGAACCCGGTTCGAGCCGGCATTTCTGAAACGCCAGAAACATCCGACTTTACGTCGGTGAAAACACGTATAAAATCGCTTCGTAAAGACGAGGCATCAGCACCCTCTCTTTTTCCTTTCGCTGGAAATCCAAGAAATGACATGCCGGACGGGCTCCCGTTCCGCTTGTTGGATTACCTTGAACTGGTTGACTGGACCGGACGGCAAATCAAAACCGATAAACGCGGTCATATTGAATCATCGCAACTGCCAATCCTTGAACGACTCGGCTTAGATACCCATACATGGCTGAAAGTCTGTACGCAGATAGAAAAAGGCACACTCATTGGCTCAGCCTCTGCCATTCAATCCGTTTTGCCGCAATTGAATCGACAACGACGAACGGGCTTACAAATTCCGTAAACCGCTCACACCAACCAATATTCTCAACACACCATGTTTCATCCCGAGGTTTCCACTCGCCTGAAAATCAGGCCAGAGGTAAAAGTCTAATTTTTAGGTCCACAAAGCATGTAAATTGGTATTCGAAAATCGCTTCAGATAGGAATTCATTGAGATCTGTCAGGTCCTGAAATCGGTTTTTCTTTAGGGTGTCTGTCCCAATATTTCATACGATCAGGCACTGGGCCGCTTTCTGAGTGCAGATCCGCTGGTGTAGTCCCCTTATGTCACAGGCAGCTTCAACCGCTATACGTATACGTGGAATAACCCGCTGAAGTATATTGATCCGACAGGGTTCAGGCATGTTGAGGGTGCTGGACTTAATGATGATGGTTTAGGTCGTTCAGTCCATATCAGCTCATCTGGTAAAGTGACGCATTTCGATAGAAACGGGCGTAACACAGGCAGTGAACCTAAGCGGTATGATGATGATAATTTGCCAAGTCTAAGGCAAAGTATTTATGAAGCAAGCATGCCGACAACCAGATGGAGCCAGTTTGTTACTTCAGGAACTTCATTCATTCGCGATCAATATCTTGATCTTCTTGCTTCGGGGGCTAATGCTTATGATATTGCTAGTCGGCAAGGATGGCTTGCAGGCTGGAGTGCAAGGCTATTTCAATAAAAAGCTTAAGAAATTTAAATTTTTTAAGAAAGTTGAAGATGCACTTGAAGCTCCAAATGAAAGACTTTCTACTGGCCAGCTTCCAAAAAGCCCCAGAGGAAATGGTTCATATGAAGCAGAAGGCGACTTTGGTGCTTTTAATCAAAGTCCAAAGGATACAAAGACCTCTGGTAAGTTACGAAATAAACCACCATCACCGTTGAAAGAGGCTGATGGTCGTCCTCATTCAATGATTGAAAAGCCGGGTAAGGATGGTCAATATACAACCCATAATGATGATGGTACGTGAATTTATAGACAAAGGGCGAGTGCGTCCAGCAGATTCTAATGAGTTACAGCAAACCATTTAATTTTACTATGTTCGCTTCTGCTAATGCAGGGCGTAATGTTTCAGGTTTTGACTACCTACATGCAGCTTATAAGTCACAAGAGTTGGCTGCCGATTTTATTCTATGGTTTGCGAGGTTATTTTGTCCTGACTTCAAAACAGTAGATGGTGCGGTTTTCATTTCAGAGTTGTTTGATACTGAACGGTACCAAGAGTTATTGAGCAATGGTCATAGCTCTACACAAGCTCAGTTCTGGTTGAATCTGCTTGAGATAACAGGATTGTTTGATGACTTGTCGATAGATCAGGCTATGGAGATTGCTGAATTTTTAGCGGATAGTTGGAACTCGAAACTAAATAAAGAGTTTGAGGGAACATCGACTCTAGCAAGAGCTATTTGTGATGAAGAAACGGGAGAGGTATTTGTAACCATCGGCGCTCCTGATTAGTTGTAGGAGAATAAAGCGAATAAAAGGACAGGCACCTTAAGTGTACTGATTCAAACCTGATCTGACAGTGAAACTACAAGGACAGACATGTTACATGTTATGAAAAGGACATCGTAGAAATTTACAGGGACAGGCGCAACTGGTGTAGAGTAAGTTAATTACCAGATGTTGAAATATGCAGGTAGACTGATAATCGGTGGTTTATGAGAGCTAAGCCAGTCCGCCATGACAATTCAACCAAGCAACACAGCCTGAATGACATCCACACAACAGATGAGCCACTTTCCTGAGATGCAAAAAACGGATATTGAAGCCGCTGTTGAAATATTGAGAACCCAGATGAAAGGCTACTGGGGTGAGCATGATAAAAATAAGGCAGAGTTATTACTTGCGCAGTCTTGTATTCAATATGTTCTGTCTGCGATGGTCTTCGGTAGCTACTTTTAGGGATACAGTCTATTCAAAAGTGATCTTGTGTTTGCCGGGGTGATTATTATTTATGTGTTTCTGTGGTTGTTTTTTTCAAAATTTCGTTCAGATTTAACCAAGGTGCCTGTTCAAAAAATAAATAAAATTAAAAAATATTTAAAGTGCTTTATCTCGTTATCTTTTTTGATGCTAGTATTCACCCTTGGGCTGTATATGTTTGAATCTTAAACAATATTATTGTCAAAGCCCAGCCACATGAAAGTGTGTGGCTGGGATCTCACGGAGTTGGCTCAAACACCTGTCTTGATTCGCAACCCCGCTAAAACCGGGCGGCCCCAGTTGTCGCAGCCTGAGATATCTGGCCAGACTTTTTTATTGGCGGTAATGGCCGTCAGTAGAGTACTGATAAAATACTGGCCTTCCTGTGTGTCACCGTAAATCCAGATATAGTCGCCGTTTAGATTCGTGCAGCCATCTACCGGGAATTTATCCTGAAACACGATGTAAGCGCGCGATCCATTGTCATCCCCTTCATACAATAACTCTACAGGCTGTACGTAGTATTGCCATGTCACGTAGGTTGTTGCAGAGAAAAACAGAATAAAAAGAAGAATTAAATTTTTCATCAATAACCTTTGCATCTTGAATTGAATCGTTTATTTAAGAACAAAAAATCGGTTGATGGATGGTTCACAGACGGCTTGATTTAATTGTTCGCCATCAATGTTCATTTTGATTTTCTTATCTGCCATGAATGCCGCAATCATGGTGCTGCTCATCACTGCGTCAATGTTATGGGAGGGGAATGATAAAGCGCTTGCCAGCATCGCAGCTGCTGAATGTCTGATTGGCATCGTCCAGAGTGCCGAAAACCAGTCCGTTGTTTGTTGGATATAACCACTGGATGCGTGCTGGTGTCGACCAAGGATCAGCCCGGGTCACTATCGGCGCCCAAAACACCATGATATATAACAATTTTTTCATCATTATTTCACTTTTCGCTGAATGATTCAGATCGCTGTCATGGTTTACAAAATCGCTCTGCATTGTGAGTAAAAATTCGACGTGACCCGTTGAGTTTTTATGCACTGGGTATACTATACACAAACATTCATATAGTTCCTTTATGCTTTTCATTTGTTTCAGGTGCTCCTGTCTGGAACGTGTTTGCTTTTGATTGGATGCAACGAAGGAATACATCAGAAAGGATTTTTTGAATCACATTTCTTTGAAATGCAATGAAACATGAAGCTGTGATTCAAACCGGCTGAATTCACTGACCCGGGGCGTGATTTCCTGGATGAATATTCATTTGCTCACTGAGGATGGAAGATGAAATTTAAAACGTTGATATGTGTTGCCCTCTCTGCTTTCTGCACCGTTGCTCAGGCTGAAGTCTCGGCCCCTCAATGGATCACCCAAATTGGTTGTGATCAGCAAAGTCAGCAATGTGTCTTTTCATTGGGTGCAGTAAAAGTCGGGCCTGCTGAATGCGCCTCAAACAAGATCAGCTGGTCGAGTGACACAACGCAGGGAAAACTGGCCGTGGCGCTTTTGTCGTCAGCCATGATGACGCGACATCAGGTGGCTGTGGCGATTGATTCAGTGTGCGGGGAAAACGGTTTGCCTCAGCTGAAATCTTATAAGGTGCTGGCCAAAGCACTGCATGAAGGAGCCTGAACATGAATCAGAAACTTGGTCTGGCACTGTCTTTATCCCTGATGGCTGCAAGCGCGAGCGCCTCTGATGCAGATGTGAACACTATTCAGGGCATTCAGTGCGATATCCATGCTGCCTATTGTCAGTTGGTTCTCGAAAAACCGGTGTCCTCAACTGTATGTGGGAAAAATGCAGTGGTTGTGCCCGCAGAAAAGCAGCAGCTCTTATCCGTTTTAAGTTCAGCGATGTTCACCGGAACGCAAGTGAAGGTCCATTTTGCATCTGAATGTGTCAATGGCGCTTATGAGCTTCAGACGTTTGATTTGGTTCAGTAAGGATAAACAATGAATAAAACGAATTTTGGGTTCCTGAGTGCCTGCCTGCTTGCCAGCGCTCCATTCAGTGTATTTGCGGGTACAACAGATAGTTTTTGCTTCAACGACAGTAGTTACCCGGTTCACCGGGATCGGGTCTGTAACCTTGAGAAATGGGTCAAGAACCAGCAGGTGCCGACTCAGCTTCAACGGCTCAATACAGAAAATTCTGCCTCATTGCTGCTGCAACCGGAGGACCTGGCGGGCGAATTGCTTCTGCGTCAGAATGCTGGTGTCCTTGAGGTGAGTAAACGTTATCAAAATTGTAAAGACGTTTACGAGAGCTTCAGAAACCAGGCGCATCAGACGGCAGGAACCATTGAGTGTAAAGCCGGGCCAAATGATTTTGTGCCTTCCAGCCATTACGGCTCCGGAAACTATTGCTCGGTTTCTGGCAATATTGAAACTTGTTATTCGTCTAAGCTGACACTGGCACCGGATGCCGCGGATATCAGCCAGATTCAGCCGGTGGCCAACTACAGTGGTAACCTGGTGAAAACCACCCGGAAAAATGAGCTGTCGTACCGGCAGGGCTATATTCCGGTCAGCAATGGCGGTATCACATTCTTTGTAAAAGGGACGGTGACGGATCGGAAGCAAACCTCGCTGGTGAATCAGCAACTGTGGACTGGTTCGATCAAATCTCCTGTGAACCCAACCCCTTATTTTGAACTGACTTGTGTGGGTGAAACCAGGGTTGATCCAGTCACCATCAGCCTGACCTATCGAAACGCAAATATGACACAGGTCGGCTTTTTGGGCGGTTCTTTAATTAGTGCTTTTGATCAGAGTCAGCTCAAGAAATTCAAGCAATATTGCACATCAAATGTTCGGTTGAGTCTGGTGAATCATCAGGATATTGCAACTGGAAACTGGTCTTTCAACTTTGAAAGGACAGGGGGAAGCTATATTGATGAGCTGGTTCGGTTCGGTGAGCAGCTGCTGAAAGATGCGAATTATGTGATTGCGGAACATAATACACTCCAGAAGATCAGCACAAATACGAACGTCATCAAACAGGATATTCTGGCTGAAGTTAATGTGAACTGGAACAACATCGCTTCTACCGTGACCGTGCACGACTTTTTTAATGCCGGTGCGATTCCGCAGCGTTATCAGGGGGAAGCCTATAAAAATATCCTTGTTGCAAATACAGAGCTGAGTGTGACGGGGGATGATGGTCAGGCTGTGCCGAACTTTGCTCTGATGGCACAACTGGTTGAAGAGTTAAAAGGTCAGGGCATTTCAGCAATTGGCCAATTGTTTAATTTCTCGATTGGCTACCTGTATGACGATTATTTCAATCAGAAATATTCGGATGAATATTTGGCGAACTGGGATTCAATGATCGTCCTTTCTCATATTTCAGGTTTGATCAATGATGAAAATAATGACAATACGATTGAGGATTTAGTCCTTCGCATTGAGTCATTAAAACAAAGCAAACAGGAAAAAGTTCAGGGGATCAGTGCAGTGATTGAACACTTCCTGTATATCGTTTCTATTGCAGATGCTGCGGAAGTCGAGAAACTCAATGAGCTGAGAAATAAATTAGAAAAGCTTTGATTTTCTATTTGGTATCAGAGGGTTTGTGAACCCTCTGATATTTCTCTGTATTTTTTCTTTTAAGTTTATCACCGGGATAGGGTATGAAACTTCGTCTGCTTTCGTTCTCTGTCTGTATGATGATGCTCCCCTGGACATCATCTGCAGCGAATGTCACCCCTGAAATGCTGGATAAACAGCAGTTTCAGTTAAATCAAATCAACTACCGATTGGATGAGGTACTGGACGCGTTAACAAAATACGATCTGGCCCGCGAGCAGTATTATTTAGGGCAGCATGGTTCTGCTGCAATGGCTGAGGTCTGGTATCAGAAACATGTGCTTTGGCTGGCAAAAATGGATCAGCTCAGACGGAGCATTAGTGATCATCAGCAACTTGCAGCGACGGATACGGCTGAGTTTAAAAGTCAGATCTCAACGTTGATGACTGAGTTGTATCAGTCTGAAGAAGAAGCGAAGAAAATATACAGCCGGACGAAAACTGGTTTACAGCTGTTAGAGAATATTCCCGCTTACCCGGAAAATTATATCCAGGAGCTGAAGTCTGTGATTGTGGCACTGAATGACAATGTTGCGCTCACGTATCAGGCGTTTGAAAGTTTGAATACCGACTTTTCAGCGCAGCACCTGAAGCGGCTGAATGACGCGTTGTTGATGACGAAAGAAGTCCTGGAAACGCTCATCAATCGCTCGAAACTTGAGTTTCCTGAACTGACCGCAGCCTTACAGAAATTAAATGAAATCTTCGCGGTGGATCAGTTGCTCTCTGCGCGCATGGATAATGCGGCAAGAAGTGCTGCATTTGTGCAGTCATACGCCAGACGAGACTGGTTTGCCGCAGATGCACGTTTTCAGCAGTTTGAACAACAATATCAGGCAGACATGAAGGTGATTGTATCCAGTCCGCTGCATGGCAGTCTGAAACAGCCGGGAATTGAATTTCTGGACGACAGATACCAGCAAGCGAAATATCAGCTGGAGATGAACCGGGTTCGTGCAAATTCTCACTTGTATAAAAAGTATATGGACACGCTCAATACTTATGTTGGCCAGTGCAAAGATGAAGTGAACTACCAAAAATATAATTGCGCGCTATTGAAATCATTGATCGGGCTCGATTTGAATACGATCAGTCAGATGACACTTGAACAGCAGCGTTATTTATATACGCAATTGGTGAGAGTTCCTCAGGCGCCATATACGGAGATAAGCCAGTGAATAAGTTAATAAGATACGGACTGTTTTTATTCTACGCCATAAGCTGTCTCTCGATTCATCAGGTTTTTGCTGAAACGTCAAAGGTTGAGGATGGCGATGATGTGATTCGATTGGTTCTGGGCGATCGGACGCCGCTGCCTTATCAGCCTTTTACCGCTGGTGAAGTGAAAGGCATGGCGGATGAAGATCCGGATGATGCTGTTTCAGTCATGACAGAAGGCGGGGTTACTTATTTATTATTTGACTTAAGTATTCAAGGTGATGACCCGCTGAAAGTTGAAATCAAAGAGCCTTTTAAGATTGAAATTAATGAATATGTTAAAACGGCCAATCAGCTGGAACAGCAGATCACTCCCTATGGATATTCATTAAGGGATGAGAGCTTTGAACAGCTTCCGGTTGATATCTATGAGCTGTTCAGCGATCCGGAAACCATGAGAAAGCGCTTGTTGGAAGCGCTTGAACTTTACGCAAAAGAAGAGTTGTTGCGTCGCTTGGATGCGATTGACCCGGGCCAGTGTCCGAAGATTGATGTGGAAAAACTGGTGACCAAAATCAACCAGCGTGCGGATGACATTGCCGACAAACATGGTTTGAAAATCGATCATAAATACCGGCTGAAAAGCGGTGACCTGACCAAGTTTGATGACTATATCCGAGGCATCAACAATACCAGCAAGATCCTTTGTGCGCTGGGCTATAACCTGCCGGGTGCAATGGGACTGAAGGTTGTTGATGAGAATGGCGTGGCGAAAATTGATGAAGACAGCATCCTGGCCATACTTGGCAACGGCTCTGATCTTCAGGCGATCGTCAGTTATCTGGAGTCCAAAATATCGGATGCTTTCCAGGGGCTGGGTTTGCCCATTCCCGGCAGCGACAGTATTTTGTCCTGGGCGCCATTGCAGGAGGCGATGAGCTGGGCATCTGAATTGCTGGAAATCGATGACTTTGAAGTGAAGCTGAAGATGCCGTCGCCTGAATTCATCAAAGCGAAGATTACCGAGCTGGGTTTAGATCTGCCTCAAAATCTGGATATGCCTGATTTTCCCGTCATTAGCTTCAATAAGTCTTTTGAACCGCCCACGCGTGAAGATTTGGTGTTGAAGAAACGCAAAGACTGGAATGGATTTGATTTAGGCAGCCGCAAAGTGATTGGTGCACAGGCGAAAGCTTACTATGAAATTCGCGGCTCAGAAGAAGTTCAGTGGGGGATTGCGGTCGGACGTGCAGATGTCTTTTTGCTGGGACGGACAAATAACGCGATTGGTGCTTATGCGCAGGCTGAAGTTGGTCCGACTTTGCTGGAGTTTAATACCGATATTCAAGTCTTGGGGATGCAGCTCGCCAAAATTAATAAGAAGCAAACAACCAATGTTCTGAAATATGAAAAAGAGTTGTTAGGTTCTGGTGATGGCTATAGCTATAACTATGCTTACACCCAGCAATTTGCGATTGGCCCGATTCCTGTGTATGTCTCTATTGGCGTTTACGCCAGTGCCAATGCCAAATTTGGCGCGGGCCTGACCTTTACACAGGTATACGCAGAACTGGTGCCAATGGCGAGAGCAGGTGCTTTTGGTGAAGGTGCTGTGGGGATTAAGAAAGTGATTTCTGTCGGGGTGAGAGGGGATGTTGATGTCCTGAACCTGAGTGCGCCGCTTCGCGGAAAGGCAGGATTGTTCTTTGCGAACAACGGTGAACCTTACTTGAAACTGGCGCTAACTTCAGATGCGTTCGTCCGGGCACTCAATGGTCAAATCAGTGCTTTTGTTGAATATCCCTGGTTGGGTATTTGCAAGAAGAAGATCTTGGGTGTCAAAGTGCCATACCCATGTATTAAAGCGAAGAAAAAGTCGAAGAGTTTATTTAGTTATGGCGGGTATGTCTGGAATAAGTCGATTATGAACTGGGGACTGACATACGGTTACCAAGGGGTTCATGTCAGCGGCTCAATGCTGGATCAAACCGATCGGAAAGAGGCCGCCGCCCTGCAAGGGAAGGTTGACTTGTATCAGCGTCATCTGGCTTTGCAAGATTACAGTCAGAAGACAGAAGCCAGAATTAATGAAGTCTTTAATCTGGTCAAAAATACCTTAACGGAAGAAGCAACGACCCTGCTGCCGCAAAAGGATGCTGCGTTGAGAATTCAATTTAAAAACGCACAAGACAATATTGAGCAATATGAGTCTTGGCTGCTGTCATCGATTGAAAACAGTACGCAACGGACGATGATGGCGGAGCAAAAGAGCAGGGTCACCCAGGAATGGTTAGCAGAATCCAGTGTTGATGCATCACCTGCTGTTTCTTCGGAACAACAGGCTGATCAAAATGATGCCGCAGTGCTGAGAAGCCTGCATGGATTCTTGTTTTAGTTGTCATTGTTTATTCTGAAAATGTAGGTAACACATGAAAAACAGAGCTGCCGTACTGATTTTGAGTACCATGATTCTTGCAGGCATAATTTTGCTTGTGTTGTTCAAGATAAAAGGTGACCCGTATGTGATTCAATATGAGCCCGGCAGCTCTTATCACTATGAGGTGAAGTATCAGAACCATGCTACCGGCGTCACGAATCTGGTGGGGCAGGGGCGTTCTTATCAGCCTGACTTAAAGGTGAACTACAGTTATATCGGGCAAATGTTTATCGATGTGCTTGAGCAAACGGCTCAGGGGTATCAGCTGGCATTCAGATTTCAGCCTGAATCATTTATGGCTGAGATGAATGGCCGTACCAGCAGCCGCTGGCCGCAGGATATGGTTGTCTACGCCAATCTGAATCGTGATGGTTTGTTTCATGAACTGAAGTTTCAGGAGGCATATTACGAAGAATTTTCGCCCCTGTTAAAAGACATGATTGCGCAGTTCCAGATCTCACTTTCAAATCAGGGGAAATCCAACTGGCAAACCATCGAGGCAGATTTTTCATCTGCTTATGATGTGTATTATGACATTGACGAGGAGCTGATTCCGGGTTGGGACATCCGTGTGAACAAATCTTATCGTCCCCAAAATGCTTTGTTGCGACTAGAGCAGGCGGTTGACATTGATGTCAGTCGTTTCTCAAAGCGCATCAGCCAAATTGTAATGGACCGCAGTAAAGAAACGTATTCAGCCAGCGGTAAACTGGCTGAGGAAAAAGCACATTTCTCGGCTGTGTTTCTGTCTGTTGCAGATGTGCCTGAAGCCGACAGTCAGACGGACACGACCTATATCAGCGATACGCTCAATGGTGAGTACCAGCGACAATTGCTGGAAAAGCAGATGTATGAGCAGACGGTGGGGACAGAAAACGTCACAACTTTCAGTACCCGGCTCAGGCAAGTTCCTTCACTGGATAACCGTGGCAAGGCGAGCTTGTTTTATCAGTTGCGGGCATGGGTAGCACTTGACCCTTCTCGTCTGGAACAGGTGAAACTTTGGTTGAGTCTTTATCAGGCCGATCATCCGGCTTTTCAGATGCTGAGCACTTTGCTGGTCTCGATTGGAAGTCCTGAAGCACAGAATATTTTGCTGGATGTGATGGCTGCATCTTCACCAGAAAAGCAAAATGCAATCATGCTGAAATTGATTTTTCTGGATCATCCGACGCTGGAAAGTGAGTCCGCTGTCCGTGACCTGGCAAAGTCACTTCCTTCTGAAGAAGAAAGGCTGCAAGCGCAACTGGTGCTGGGAGGCATGGCCCGATTCTTACAGGATGATGATCGCGCCAGAAGCCTGGCTATTTTTGAGGAAGTCAAAGGGCAGCTCACAGCGAGCAGCGATGCTCAGCACATTGAAGATGCACTGAGCGTCATCGGGAATATGGGATTGGCGGAGCAAACCGATGTTGTCACGGGATACTTATCGCATGAAAGTAAACAGGTGCGTTATTCAGCTCTGGACGCGCTACGTTTTGTGAATACGCCGAAAGCACAAGGTGTGCTGTTAAAGCATCTTTCTGATGACGATGGGCGGATGAGAGAAATCTCTTCAACCAGTCTGAGCTTTACAACACCGGGTCCAGAATTTGTCGATGTCTACAGAGACAGATTAAAGGTTGAAAACAATGAGTATGTCATTCGACAGGTCATTGACAATCTGGGGCAGATGTCTGTGCAGTATCCGGACGCGATTCAGGTCCTGAAAGATTACATTCCCCGCATTGGTATCACGAGTCTGAAAAATTATGCGGAAAGTGTATTAAACAATATTCAATCCAATGATGAATAAGTTCGAGACTAATTTTTTATCGTATTTCAAGGAGGAGTCAGTGATGAGATTTGTATTGTTTTTTGTGTTCTTTTTAGCGCCGTCTGCATGGGCGGCTTGTAATAATATTTCCTGCTTTGGGGTTGGTAAGGAAGTGCTGACCAATACTTACTTATCATCCACTGGGAATATTTATATTGGTGCGCCAGCAGAGAAAAATAAGCTCAACTGCCAGCTTTTTGATGGGAAATACATGACATTGAAAATGAATCACCTGCTATACAAGGAGATTTATTCAACCCTTTTGACAGGGATTGCAGCGCAGAAACATTTGCAGATTCGTATTGTTGAAGGTTCACCTGTGTGTGAAGTGTCTTATGTGACGATGAATCCTTGAACCCTCTTCAAAGCGAAATGATGAGCTTTGCTTTTATGCTTTCTGATTGGAGCCGTTCCAATCAGAAAGATGTTCATATATTCAGTTATTTAGGATGGATTGGAAATGAGTAAATTCTTATTTGGAATCATGGCAGCGATCTTAATGTCTTCTGCGAATTTTGCAACAGCCGCCAGTCACTACATTTCAGGAAAAATTACCAACATCACGGCGATTGAAGGTGCGTTGTTAATTATGGTGGATAACGGTAATATTCCGGACCACTGTAAAGGCACGCCATATAACTGGCTAAAAATAAAGCAGGAAAACACCACCATGGTTTCAGTGGTACTGGCGCAGTGGGCCTCGAATAACCGGGCGGCTACTGTGTATACATCTGGGATTGAATCGAATGGTAGTTACTGTTTAGTGACACAGGTTGATCCTTTGGGATAAAGATGGGTAAGGGATATATATCGATGAAGAAATTATTCACCACTGTGCTGGTATCTTGTTTGTTTACTTCAGGCGCCTATGCAGGCTATGTCAAAGGGACGGTCAGCAAACTGATAGTTCGGGATGATGGTTTGCATTATGTCTACATTGCCGGGGAAATGAGGGATCGTGCAGTATGTGCTCAAAATCAGACTTATTGGATGATTAAAGACGAAAACAGCGCTTACGGTAAGTCGCAGTACAGCATGTTGCTGGCGGCGAAAGCCAGTGGAAAAGAGGTGACCGTCGGTGGGACAGGAACCTGCATGCGCTGGAGAGACGGAGAAGACATTCAATACGTTTCAATGGACTAAATCAACATAGAATGCTGAGGCCCGTAAATTTTAATTTACGGGCCTTTTGATTATTCGAGGTATATATCTTTCACCTTAAACCAGTTTCCTTCACAACCTTCAATTGTAACAGTCACCCGGAGGCTCGCTGTTTTTGCTGCCAGTATCGCCGATTGAATTGCACTATCTGCTACTCGAAGTCCGGCCCATCCATTTGAGTTTGGGCATTGATTGTCTCCTTTGGCTCTTGGAAAACCGTTTTGAAGCTGTAATGCGATAGCGCCTTCAGGATTCACATAGACTTTGCTGATAACGCCGTTATCTTGAGAATAATTCGCAGCAAAGCTATTCAGGCTTAATAGCGAACATAAAAGAATGGAAAGCTTTTTCATGAAGATACTCTTTAGTCTAAATTAGTTTGCATGGTGTTCAGTGTAGTTGAACTAAAAATGTAATATTCAAAAGACAGTAGTGAATGTTTTTGTTGATTTTTCAGTTTCAGATTTAAGGCAGGTAAACTCCAACAATATTGCCCTGGCTCTGCGGGTTACAGCCTTCGTAACGAATAATCACGGGTTTATTGGCTGTTTGAGCGGTTAGCAAAATGGAAACAATGGCATCATATTTCGGATGAGTTGGGGATAGGTAATATCTGATATTCGAACAGCCATGTGCTAAAAGGTCGATATATGTATTGCCATGTAAGTCATAGACATGAAGATTTTTCGGAACTGCTGCTGGTGTGGAGGTTGGTTCAGCAGATACGCTGAATGTACTGAAAATAAATGTTGAAATTAATGCGAGTTTTTTCATGATATCTTCCTTTTGATATTTAATTTGTGCGTAGAGTGCGGTCATTTTTAAAATGAATCATGACATGGAAAATCTGAATTATATCAGGTGGTGAAATGAAAATATTGATGGGAGTTCAATTTATGTCTTCACATGATTTGTTAATTTTATCGACTCTTTGTTACGGTTGATTCATCAATACAGTTAAAAATAATTTGATCTTCAACAGAGCTATTCATCAGAGAATTTCCCAGCTGAATTTTCAAGGCAAGTCAGCGACGCGCCATACCATACCAGAGCATATCAAAGGCTGTCTGTAGGCAGGCAGGATCAATGGCAAGCTCGGGCTGCTCAGTAAAAAGGCTGACGGTTGATAAGAACTGGCTGTGACAGGTATTGAGGATCAGTGCCTGTGGCCAGTCGGCCAAGATGCCTTCACTTTGGCCTTGCGCGATGAGTTGTGGCAGTAAAGGCAGCGCCAGACTCAGCATGGCATGCTGCTGACTGAGTGGGTATTGCGGATCGTTTGCGAGTTGACGAAGGAACTGAAACTTCTGCGGATGGCTTAGTCCCCATTGAATCGCAGCCTGCCAGAGATGAATCAATTGTTCACGCAGAGCGAGGCTTGAGTCCGGCGGTGTGATTGCCTGTGCCATTTCTTCCTTGATACTCAGATGCAGCGCTTCGACCAGTGCTTGTTTATTGGCGAAATGATGAAACAGGGTACCATTGGCAACACCGGCTGTTTTAGCAATTTTAGCGGTTGCAGTGGCCTGGATACCCTGCTCGATGAATAAGTGCAGGGCGGCGTCTAACAGCTGTTGTTTCTTCGTCTGGCTCATCTGGCGTTTGTCATCGGAATGCTGGCTCAATGGGAGAGCCAGCATAATACAGGATCAACGCAGGAAGAAAGTCATCATGGCTTTTTGGAGCATCGCTTTCCAGCCCGTGTAAGGCGGCATCACCAGTTTGGCTGTATTAATTTTGCCCCGGGTCAGGACAGTTTTCGCCTTTGAGAAGGTCAGAAAACCTTCTTTGCCATGATAGTGCCCCATGCCAGACGGGCCGATCCCACCAAAAGGCGCGTCATCGGCTGCCACATGAAAGATAGTGTCATTAATTGCCATACCACCTGCATGTATGTTGTTTTTGACCTGTGTTTGCAGCGCAGCATCGTGCGTCATCAGATACAGCGCCAGTGGTCTGGGCCGCTGTTGAATGTAAGAAAGCGCTTCTTCGATGGTACGATAGGTGATGACGGGCAACAGCGGGCCGAAAATTTCTTGCTGCATCAGCGTCAGGTTTTCATCCGGATTCAGCAGCAAATGCGGCACCATGCGATGTGCTTTATCGTCTAGTGCTTCGGTATGCGCCGGTTCGATGACCACGTTTTGGTGACGGGCTTCTTCAAGCCACAGATTCAGACGGTCAAACTGACGTTGATTCACAATGGAGGTGAAGTCGCGGCTGTGGACCCCTTGCGGATACATGGCCACAAATTGTTGCTTAAATTCAGAGATGAACTCTTGTGCTTTGTCTTCAGGAACCTGGACATAGTCTGGGGCCACGCAGATCTGGCCGGCATTAAGGCATTTTCCGAAAATCATCCGCTCCACAGCGTGCGCTATATCGGCATCCGGAGCGATCAGGGTCGGAGATTTGCCGCCCAGCTCCAGTGTGACCGGGGTGAGATTTTCAGCAGCGGCACGCATGACATGGTGGCCGACGGCGGTGGAGCCAGTGAACAGCAGATGATCGAAAGGCAATCGGGTAAAGGTGGCTGCCACGTCAGCTTCACCTTCAATGACGGCGACCTGAGCGTCCTCAAACAAGCTCGCCAGAAGGGAGCTGAGAATTTTGTTGGTGGCCGGGGTAAACTCGCTGAGTTTGATCATTGCCCGGTTCCCGGCAGCCAGCGC
The DNA here is from genome assembly GCF_054600795.1 of Photobacterium sp. R1. NCBI lineage: Bacteria > Pseudomonadati > Pseudomonadota > Gammaproteobacteria > Vibrionales > Vibrionaceae > Photobacterium > Photobacterium sp. R1. The sequence goes on along the minus strand of NZ_BAAHZP010000008.1, from coordinate 228,709 downwards.
CGAAATCAGCGGACCGAGGCTGAGCATCACCGGAAAATTCCAGGGTACGACAATGCCAACCACTCCCAGTGGCTGGTAAATCACTTCCACTTTAGCCGGCATCAGCAGCAGCCCGGCGTGACGGCGCGAGGGGCGCATCCATTTTTTCAGGCGCTTAAGGGTGTAATTGATTTGCATGACGCAGGGCAGGATATCGCTGATGAGCGTATCCTGATGGCTGCGGTGACCGAAATCTTGCGCTAAAGCCTCACACAGCGCTTCTTTGTTCTTCAGTAATGCTGTTTTGAGTTGTTTGAGGGCGGTGGCACGATTGGCATAGTCTGGCATCGGCTGCGCTGAAAATTCGCTGCGCTGATGGTTGAAGATATGCTGTAGCGTGAAGATATGCTGACTTTCCCTCGAGGCGGTGGCTACGGTCATCTTGATCTCCTGTCGGGCACCGGCCCTGATTTTATCTGGCAATGTTCGATGTGTAAGTTCAGCTCGGCACTGAAATACGAAAACCGACTGACTAGTCGGTTAAATATAGGGGGCTTTGTCAGGCAGCGCAAGAAATGACCAGAATCCGGCGCAAAAAATTAGCGGGTGTGGCCACTTTTTTCTGCATGGAAGATGTGCAGGAACGTCTCGAAATAGTGCTGTAAGGCGCGGGCATCTTCATGCGCTTCCAGCAAATTCAGCAGGGCGATGCCGGTTTCACAGGTGCAGAGATTACCTGATTGCTGGTTGCGACGCAGAGCATAGGCCGACAGCTGGTCCGGGGTCAGGCTCAGCCGGGGTAAAGCGGCCAGCCAGGGACTTTTTCGCACCATCTTCCGAGCTTCCTGCCAGGTGGCATCCAGCAGGATGAACAGCGGAGTTTTGTCTGGGATTAGATGATAATCGGTGGCCGGATGATGGTCGTCGGCCGGAAACAGCAACCATGGCTGTACCTGCGGATCGGCGATCTGCCTCAGCAGATCATGGGGTGGTTCGGTGCGCGACCAGCAGATACGCTGACAATCGGGCAGGCTGCGTGCCATGAGCACACCGGTATTGCTGTCTTTGTCGAATTCTTTGCTGTGGGTCAGCAGGACAAAGCGAGCCTGACAGCGGAGCTTCGGCTCCGCATGACAAATACAATTGTAACGAAAGCCGCAGCGGGCACAGGTGTCTGGTGATTCAATGCGCATTGATAGTGATTGCTTGTGGTATTCTGAGCTTATGGTACTGCCCTGATACGATAAAATCACCCAACAGGATGCGATATGGCTTACTGGCTATTTAAAACAGAACCGGACACCTTTTCCATCGATACCCTCAAGCAGATGAACGTCTCCTGCTGGGAGGGTGTGCGGAATTATCAGGCGCGCAATATGATGCGGGATGAGATTAAGGTTGGAGACGAAGTCTTTATTTACCACTCGTCGTGCAAGGATATCGGTGTGGCTGGTATTGCGAAAGTGGTGCGTGAAGCTTACCCGGACCACTTTCAGTTTGATCCGGAAAGCCCGTATTTCGACCCGAAATCTGATCCTGCAAACCCGCGCTGGGTCATGGTGGATATTGAGTACGTCCGTCATCTGCGTCTAGTGCCGCTCAAGAAAATCAAGGCCAATGATGCCCTGCACGAAATGCCTTTGGTACAGCGCGGCAATCGTCTCAGCATCATGCCGGTGACGGCACAACAATGGCAGGAAATTCTGCGGATGACCGGGCAGTTTTAAGCAGGCTTCTGAAATGAAAACGCCGCCAGAAAGGGGATGTTGGCGGCGTTTGTATGCATTGACGAATCCGTTGGTTTACAGCAGATGATCAGCCAGATAGTGCGCGACGGCTTCGTCTGCACAGGAACCGATGACTCCGTTCTCTGGCAGTGCGGCCATCACTTTATGGTGGGCAGTGCCCATCACCAGCCCTTTCCCCGCCATGGTCAGCATTTCTACATCGTTCATGCCGTCGCCGAATGCGATGCAGTCTTTGAGTTCGTAGCCTTTTGCCAGCGCCACGGCTGCCAGAGCATGACCTTTTGAGACTCCGATATCCATCACTTCCAGGCACCAGGGGGTGGAGAAGGCAATATTGGCGCGGTCACCGAATACGGCACGGAACTTGTCTTCCAGCACCACCAGTTTGTCGTGATCTTTGTCGTCGCGGGTAAAGAAAACCTTGGCTACGCCTTCAAGCGGCGGATTTTCGACGTCAAACAACTGATATGTGAAAGTTTTGTGGAAATCGCGCAGGTACGGATCTTCCACATTCAACAGCCAGTCGTCATTCCGGTAGAGGTGAATACGCAGATCAGGCTCATCTTTGGTGAGTGCCATCAGGCCAAGAATGATTTCTGGCTGGACGTCCTGACGGAACACTTCCTCTCCGTCACAGGTATGGACCCGGGCGCCGTTCGACGTGATCATGTAGGCCGGAATGCCCAGCTTTTCGCGCATTTCGGCAACATCCACATGGTGGCGGCCGGTTGCAAAGACAAAATCTGTTCCCTGATGATGAAGCTGCTGAAGTACCTCTTTGGTAAAAGGAGCAATCTGGTGGTCCGGGGTCAGCAGGGTACCGTCGAGATCGGAAGCAACAATTTTATACATGGCACGTCTCTGTTGTCTGATGGTGTCCGGCTGCGCGCTGTGCCGAGCCGGTTGATTGATATCAGCAGTGTAAACCAGAATGAGCCTCAGAAAAGAGGCTATTCTGCGGCATTATTTTTTTCCGCTATTTCTGCTGCGCTGTGTCCGGGTATCAACCAGGCCAAGCCATCAGCCTGCCTGGCTGCTGGCGGCCAGCGACGCTTCAGTCTTGCTGTCACTATAGTGGGAAAAATGTGCCAGAATTGCTTCGATTGCGGGGCTTCTGAAGCGATCCTCTTCGAACAGAACCTCATGTCGCGCCCCCTGGATGACCTTGAGATGGCAGTGGCCGCCGCCTTGCTGGATCCGCTGACAGAACACATTCTGCGCCCGGTTGTCGACGATGGTGTCCTCGCTGTTCTGCAGCAGCAGCACCGGGCAGCGGATTTGACCAGCCAGTGCGACGGCCTGACGTGCCGCGGCCAGTGCCTGCCACACCCAGCGGGAACTGGGGCCGCCGAGTTTGAAATTCGGGTTTTCTTCGTAGAGCTGCCGGAACCAGTCATACCGGCACCGGCTCTGGCTGAGCGGGTTATCGGCAAACGGTTTGGGGTAATAGGGGACCTGACCCGGCGCGTAACCGGGCTGACGCTGCAACTGCTCCGCCACCCGCGCCAGCGGTGACGCGATAGGTTTCATCCAGTGGCTGATTTTGATGCCGTGCATCGGGGCACTCAGGGCAGCGGCGTCAAAAAAATCCGGGTGCTGTGCCAGATACAGGCTGACGACGGTGCCTCCCATAGAATGGCCCAGAATGAAATGCTGCCGGTAGACGGCGGGTTTGACAACGGTTTCAATCAAGGTGTTCAGGTCTGCCACATAATCGGAAAACTCTTCCACATGGCCCAGCTGGGTATCCGTCGCCATCCGGCCTGAACAGCCCTGACCGCGGTGATCCAGGGCGAACACATCATAACCTTGCCGGGTCAGTTCCCAGCATAGCTCCTGATATTTGTGGAAGGTCTCAATCCGGCCATTGACCAGAACAATCACCTTGTCCTGACTGAATCCTGTCAGGCTCATCCAGGCGATGGGGATCCCAGAGACCCCTTCAAAATGTCCCTGATTCCTGTGTGCCCAGCATTCTGCTACCGGACCGGCCATGGTCTCGGAGAAGTTGGGTTCCATGCTTAATACCTCGTGGTTGAGGGAAAGTGTTTTACCTTGCGTCATGGGAAGCGTGTCCAACATTTATCAGCTATGCCTGGCGGCATATAGGAATTCGTAATATGTTCCAGTATAACGTAAAGTGTTGATGGTTTTGGATGCGACATCCAGACGGATGTCTTTCTATTATTGTTATTGTCATCCATCTGACTAAGGTCATTACTATTCCGGATATGTATGCCTACGTAGCTCGTCAGCCTATATTGAACCGCCAGCAGCGTACGGTGGGGTATGAGCTTTTGTTCCGTGACGGGGAGCAGAATGCATTTCCCCAGATCGAAGCAAACACGGCGACCAGTCGGTTACTGGTGGAAAACTATATGGCTGTCGGAGATGATCTGGCGACGGCCAGTCAGCGAACCTTTATCAATTTTCCCCATGACAGCCTGATTAAGCTGATGCCTTTGCTGCTGCCGCGGCAAAAAGTTGTGATTGAAGTCCTGGAAACCTGCGTTCCGGACGACGAGTTACTGGCGGCAGTCCGTCATCTGCACAAACAGGGCTATACCATTGCGCTGGATGACTTTGAGCTGGATCCGGCGTGGCAGCGCTTCCTACCCTTTGTTCATCTGATTAAGCTCGATTTTATCAAGCTGGGCTGCCAGCAGGCATGTGCCTTTGTCGCCAGTCAGAAAAGCCGGCGACTGAAGTTTCTGGCCGAGAAGGTCGAAACCCGGGAAGAGTTTGAGGCTGCCAAAACTGCGGGTTTTCACTTGTTCCAGGGCTATTACTTCAGCAAACCCGAGCTGTTGAAAAACCGTCAGGTGACGCCTGAAACGCTGACCACACTGCGATTACTGCGGGAAATCAGCCGGACGCCGGTGGATTTCAAACGCGTGGAGCGCATTATCTCCAGCGATGTCTCGCTGTCTTATCTGCTGCTGCGCTATGTGAATTCGGCCGCCCACCGCACGCTGTCGCCGATTGGCAATTTTAAACAGGCACTGGTGTATCTCGGGGAAGAGAAAATCAAACTCTTTGTGTCTGTGGTGGCTGCTGCACATGCTTCCATCCGCAAACCCCGGGAACTGTATATTTTGTCGTTGCAACGGGCCCGGATGTGCGAGGAACTGGCGCGGGGCAGCGGGATCCGCCTGAACAGTGATCAGGCCTTTCTGGCTGGTATATTCTCTCTGCTGGATGCGTTGCTGGACAAACCACTGCCGAAGCTGCTGGAGCTGCTGCCATTGTCGGAAGAGGTACACAGTGCGCTGCTCAACCGGGAAGGAGAGCTGGGGGACATTCTGAATCTGCTGGATGCCTATGATAATGCGGACTGGGAGATGACTGCCCGCTACTGTCAGAAACTGGGCGTGAAAGAAGCACAGGTGGCGAATGTTTATCATCAGACCCTGCACTGGCTGACCAGCTACCAGATCCCTTATCAGAAGTAGTTTCAGGCAAGACCTGAAAAGAGGAAAAAACAATCCGGGCACTGGGCCCGGTTTGTTGTTCTGGCAGCATTAACCGCCGACGGTGTAGTAAGTCGCGGCACCCGGGCCGACCGGGATACCCAGGATGAAGACCCAGATGTAGAACATCAGACTCCAACCCACGATAAAGACCATGGAGTACGGCAGCATCGTGGCAATCAGAGTACCCAGGCCCAGATTTTTCTGGTAACGGGTAGCCACGGCCAGGATCATTCCGAAGTAGCTCATCATGGGGGTGATGATGTTGGTCACGGAGTCGCCGATCCGGTATGCCGCCTGAATGGTTTCCGGTGCATAACCGACCAGCATCAGCATCGGGACAAAGATCGGAGCTGTGACGGCCCATTGGGCAGAAGCGGAGCCGATCATCAGGTTGATGAAGCCACACATCAGGATAAAGGCAAAGAACAGCATCGGACCGGTCAGACCGATCGACTGCAGGAAGTCAGCACCGGCAACGGCAAAGACCTGCCCAAAGTTGGTCCACTTAAAGAAAGCGACAAACTGAGCGGCGAAGAAGACCAGTACGATGTAGATGCCCATTGAAGACATGGACTTTGACATTGCATCGATCACGTCGCGATCGGTTTTCATGGTGCCGACCACTTTGCCGAAGGCAAAACCCGGAATGGCAAAGAAGACAAAGATGAATGCCACAATCCCTTTCAGGAACGGTGAGCCGGAGATCAGCCCGGTTTCCGGATGACGCAGAATGCCGTTTTCCGGCACGATGGTCAGCGCCAGCACGACAGAAACAGCCAGCGTTGCCAGTCCGGCCACTTTCAGACCTTTCTTCTCCAGAGCTGTCAGCTCGCCCATTTTGTCCTGGCCCAGATCATCACTGGCATCCCCGGCATTGTAGGTACCCAGCTTCGGCTCAACGATTTTCTCGGTCACAAATGCGCCCATGATCGTGATCGCGAAAGTGGAGGCGAACATGAAATACCAGTTTACTTCGGGACCAACTTCATAGGTCGGATCGATCATCTGCGCTGCCGTTTGGGTGATACCGGACAGCAGCGGGTCAACGGTACCCAGCAGCAGGTTTGCGCTGTAGCCCCCGGATACCCCGGCAAAGGCAGCTGCCAGACCAGCCAGCGGGTGGCGGCCCAGCGAATGGAACAGCATGGCTGCCAGCGGGATCAGAACCACATAACCTAATTCGGCTGCCGTGTTCGAGATGATACCGGCAAAGACGACGACCAGCGTGACCATGCGGCGGGATGCGCCCATGACCAGACCGCGCATTGCAGCAGAAAGTAAGCCAGAATGTTCTGCAATGGCGACACCCAGCATGGCAACCAAGACGGTGCCCAGTGGCGCGAAACCGGTGAAGTTTTTCACCAGGTTGGCCACAATCATTTGCAGGCCTTCTGCGTTCAGCAGGCTGACCACATGGATCAGGCCGTCAGCAGAGCGGCCCGGAGCTCCTTCAGGTCGCGGGTCAGGGACTGACACACCGAAATAACCGGCAATCCCTGAAGCGAGCAGAATCACCAGGCTGAACAGCGCAAACAGGGTGATTGGATGGGGCAGCAGGTTACCCAGCCACTCAACGGTGTCCAGAAAGCGCGTAAACAGCGTTTTTTTGGGATTTACTTGATTTTGTGAAGCACTGGAATGCATCACGACCTCCTTTTTCGTCATATACCCGTCTATGGGCGTCTTGTTTTAGGGGCGGGAGGTTACGCTATTGTTAATAGCCCAAACAAAATAAAAGTGTGTCAAAATATTTCATTTGTATGATTTATAACTGATGTTTTGCATTTCATCTGGTTTTTTATTCCTGTTTTTGTATGAGTTTTAAATCAAACCGCTTCGGGATATGTGTGTTGTTGTGTATTTGTAACGAAAGCAGGGCGGAACAGGAAAGATTCTTCTGTGCAGGAACGATGCTTCTTACTGTGATTTTCGTGATGCATATCACAACTGTGGGCTGTAAGGAATAAAACGCCATTCAAATTATCATTCTGTTAACATTAAGACAGGAGCTGGCGCCTAATCTGGACGACAAGCATCGGATGGGTGGTTCGCCATCGCAGAGAGGAGCCTATGCGGGAAAAGATTATCTTTATTGATCTATTACGCTGTGTCGCGGCAACAGCGGTGGTGGTGATCCATGTGCTTGGCCCTTATCGAGAATTGCTGGGGCAAATTCCCGATCATGCATGGATGACGGCCATCAGCTATAACAGTTTCAGCCGCTGGGCAGTGCCGGTCTTTATCATGATTACCGGGACACTGATGCTGAGTGACACCCGGCCGTTTGATTTGAATTATTACCTGAGGCGGCGCTTGGGTAAGGTGCTGGTGCCTTTTCTGGTCTGGTCGCTGTTTTATGCGTTTTTGTCAGGAGTAACCCCGGATGGGTTTCAGTCTGAGACTGCGCTGCATACCCTGGCTGAAATGCCGGAACATGAAACCTATTACCACCTTGGCTTCTTTTATTACTTTATTCCGCTGTATCTGGTGATCCCATTTTTTCAGGCTTGGGTGAAACGGGCTGACCCGACAGCCATCAAAGGCGTGACGTTCTTGTGGATGGTGGTGACAGGCTTATTTCTGCTCTTTATTGACGGTCCCTGGAGCCATCAGCTGGTGCTCTACAGCGGGTATTTGCTGTTGGGCTACAGTCTTTTCCGCTTTTCCTGGCCGACGCTGACCTGGCTGCTGCCGTTGGGCATCGCTGCCTTGTTACTGACGGATTACATGGTGATCCATAACAGCTTTTTGCTGGGTGAATATACCGTCGGACGCTGGTTATCGTACAAAACTCTCAATACAGTCATCATTGCAGCCATGGTGTTTGCGCTGTGCCGTTATCTGGCGGATAGACTGAGTGAGCAGACTTTGACGAAGCTGGCTTTTGTCAGTCGCTACAGCCTGGGGATTTATCTGCTGCACCCGCTGTTTCTGTGGCCGGTCAGAGCGTTTGATTTGTATTTTATCCACCCGGTGCTGATGATTCCTTTCTGGACACTGATCGCCGGAGGACTGGCGTTACTGGCCAGCTGGCTGCTCAGTCAGAGCCGGTTTACGGCCTGGCTGGTGCCCTGAAGACAATCTCAGCTCAGCGTTTCAGTGCGAAATGCATAAACTGTCTGCCCCGGTAGGTCAGGGTGCCGCAGTCACCGGGATTCAAGGCATGATAAAAGTGTACACCGACCTGAAATTCACGTTTGGGACCGCCTTTGAGAGGCTGAACATACAGCCAGTATTGTGCGTTGTCACCGTCAGTTGGATGTTCATCAACAGATAAACTTTGTTTATCAAGAATTTGTACCTCAATCTGCTTGTCAGCGGCATGATGGCCTGAAAGATGGCGGCGGTAGACGAAGACAAAGCTGGCAATGGCCAGACTCAGTAATACAGCCAGGATTAGAAACGGAAAAAATGGCATGGCGAACTCCTTCACTCTCAGGCTGCATTATGCTTGAGATGGGCCCGGATTGTCAGTGACGGCGTCAGGTGTTTGTGAGCGGGATTCTCACCAGACGGGTTTGCAAGGGGCTGATCTGCCTGTAAGGTTAAGAAAGAAGGTTTGTGTAGGGAGTAGTGGTTGGTGACGGATATTGAGTTAGTGGTGAGCCGCAGTCGTCGGCTTGAGTATTTACTGAAGCATCATTACCACGCAGAAGGTAAAGGGCTGCATCAGTTGATCACCAGCTGCGAAGAGCGATTGCCGCATGAGATTATTCCCTCGTTGCGTTATGTCGCGACCATCCGGAATAAAGTGGTGCACGAAGATGGTTTTGTGCTGGATGACAGCCGGGGGTTTCGCAAAGCCTGTCGTGCATGTGAGAAAGAACTGACGCCCCGGAGTGGTCGTCGGGTCTGGGCTGTTGTTGTAATGCTGGTCGTTGGGATGACAGCTCTGGCACTATGGTTTTACTCCAGTAACTGGCATTTGATCAAACTACGGCCTTAATCGTGTAGCGCTCTCTGTGATTGAACAAAAAAAGGTGCCTCAGGCACCTTTTTTTGTTTGGTAATCTTTAGTTTTTGCTTATTAAAGCACAGGCAGCAACATGAGACCGGCGACGACGGCGATCATGACAAGCCCTTGTTTTTGAGAGGAAGATAACATGGTGGTAGGCTCCTTACTGTTGCTGCTGGATTGATGGGGTCTAGAATATCACTTTTTTTACGGTTTGATCAAAGCGAAGGTGTGATATTTAGCAATAAATTTACTTTTAGTTGCCATAAATTCCATTGATTGTTCCAAGTAAACTGTCAGAAATGGCTTGTGTAAAAAACGATCAAAAAATCATCTCGACTCATTTTGTATGTTAATTTATTGTTTTTATTATATTTTTTTTATTATTTTTTATTGCGTGGTATTTTTGTCGTTAATTTCTTTCTTTTTATCGTTTGGATTTTGCTGTCGTCTGATTTTGGGTTGTTTTTGGTAATTTAGTTCTTGTTGATAAAGTCTGGTATACAGTGATTGAATAGTTTGCATACGCTTTCTGTCAGCGCTTGCCATTTTCTCTGTATCAATTGCATCAAAATGCTTAAAAGTCAGTGAATGGGTCTCTGTGATGAATTTCATAGCGGCATTTTCATTTATGTGTATGTTTTTATTTGATTTTTGTTGTTAGATTTGAACGTGATACCATTCGCTGATAGCGGTCTTTTTTGAAAAGATGTTACTGGTTTTTAAGGTAAGGCCCTGTCAGCTTAACTTCGCACGGGTATCACCAGGAAAGAAGACGCAATCGCTGAAACGGCGATGGGATAAGATGGATGAAAGTTGCCAGATTAATCCCAGGAAGAATAAGTTATGTGAAAGTGTGATAGATCACAGAGGTGAGAATTGGACGGGTGAAAGTTATTTCCGGGCTAGACAATCTCATCGGGCTTTTTACACTGTGACAGCTTTGATAACTCTGGTGGACATATGTGGGTCTGGTTAGCCGTCTCTTTTTCAGCTTTGCTGCATATCAATGCCGCTTATCGCGGTCCTCAGTGGCAGTTTTATCTCTTTAAGCCGTTTACAATCGTGTTGTTGCTGGCAACGGCTTTTCAGTTTGGCAGCGGTGATCTTTATCAGCAGGTGATTGTTGCCGGGTTGCTGTGCTCTGTGGTGGGCGATATCTTCCTGATGCTGCCCAAAGACAGGTTTGTTGCCGGCCTGACGAGTTTTCTGCTGGCGCATATTGTGTATTCTTTCGCATTCTGGGGAGAACTGGCGGCACCGATCGTCTGGTGGTTGCCGGCGTTGCTGGGCGGTGCCGGAATTATTGTGTATCTGCTGCTGTTGCCGTCTCTTGGCCGTCTGGCGATACCTGTGGCGGTTTATGTTGCCGTCATCCTGCAAATGACCTGGGCAGCCGGTGAGTACTGGCTTACCACGCGAACTGGCGCCGGGCTGGCCGCGTTTGCCGGAGCACTGATGTTTCTGGTCTCGGATACGCTGCTGGCGCTGGATCGTTTCCGGGGCAGCTTTCGTGCCGCGACGGGCAGTATTATGACGACTTATTATCTGTCCCAGTCATTGCTGGTCATCAGCGTTCTGCTACGCTGAATCTGAGCAGCAGAAGGACGGGGTATGGCATTCACCTGGCAGTCGGTTTACCGGGCTGGAAACAGCCTTGAAGCGCACACCCTCAAAGGTTTGCTGGAACATGCCGGGTTACGGGTTCGCCTGACGGGGGAAAACCTCAGTTCAGCAGCAGGTGAGCTGCCGGCAGATGTGGTGGAAGTGATGCTCTGGGTACCTGAGAATGAAATCATCCGGGCAAGAGAGCTGCTTGCTGGTTATGAAAAGGGCAGCCAGAAGAAATGGCAATGTCCGGATTGCGGTGAACTGAATGAAGGCCAGTTCGACTGGTGCTGGCAGTGCGGGACGGACAGACCGGAGAGCTGAGTCGCGATGGCCTGAATCGTACGAAGATAAAAGAAGGGTGCCTGATGGCACCCTTTGTTATGTTTACATCATGTGCTTGCGACGAATATCCAGCAAGGCGAATATCCCGAAGGCCAGAATGGACCACTTTTCCCACCGCCCCAAAGTCAGCTTATCGCCGAAGGCGCCGAGAAATATCAGCATTTGCAGGCCATGCATCGCCAGCAAAAAGGCCGTCATGATATAGAGTGCAATCGCAGCCACACCCGGAAACGGGTAGAACAGGTTAAGCAGCAGTACAGCCCAGACAAAACCGATTGCAATTTTGGCCAGTAGAATCAGCGTTTTCATAGTTCCTCTCTTTGATACAGCCGGTAGCTGACCTGACCTGCCGTTTTCTCTTTCAGCAGTTGCCAGTGTTCCGGGGTGTCAGGTAAGCCGAGCTCTTTCTCGGCTTCCAGATAAATCAGAGCCTCAGGTGCAAGCCAGCCGTTGGATTCCAGCAGGCGGAAGACATCCGACAGCATGTCACGGCGAAATGGCGGATCGATAAACACCAAATCAAAGGCGGTACCGGGATTGGCCAGATACGTCAGGGTATCTGTCTGGTGCAGCGTGGCCTGAGTCGTTCCCAGTGTGTCCAGGTTACGCTTGAGCTGACCGGCGGCTTTGCTGTCCAGCTCCAGCAGCGTCAGGTGGTCGGCGCCGCGGGACAAGGCTTCCAGTCCGAGACTGCCGCTGCCGGCAAACAAATCCAGGCATCTGGCACCATGGATTTCCGGTGCCAGCCAGTTAAAAACGGTCTCTTTGACACGGTCGGTGGTGGGGCGCAGCCCGGCGACATCATGGACCGGCAGTTTGCGTCCCCGCCAGCGGCCACTGATGATACGCACAAAGCCTCCCTGGCTGGGTTTGTTAGCCTTGTGTCCGGATTGTGTCTTACGTCTTGTCATACATTTCTTCGACCGTAGAGAAAGTGATAGTATACATGGGCCTGATTATCTTTGTGTTTGTCACTGTCGCCAGGTTACCCGACAGGGAGCACTGTACAGCAAATGCAAGCCCAAAGATAAACAGGCCATTTGTTTTCAGGCCGCAAATTGTATCAATCAATTTCCAGGATTTGCCAATGGCAGAAAAAAAGAAGCGCGGATTATTTTCATGGCTGGGTTTTGGCGCGGAAGAGCAGACCGAGCAACAGGAACAACAACAGCAGCAAGAAGTCGTTGAGGCTGAGCAGACTCAGGACGTTGCGACAGCCACTGAGACTCCGGAGGTCACAGCACCGGACGCAGAGCCGGCTGAAGATGTGACTCAGGCACAGCGTGAAGAAGCCCCGGAATTACCGGAGCAGAGTGCCCATCTGGATGTGGAAGCTCAGGCACAGGATCATCCGGTTGCTGAAGCAGAGCACCCGGTCGAAGCTGTGGCTGAGGAACAGCCTGAAGTACAACCTGAAACTGAAATTCCGGCAGTTGTTTCAGAACCAGCAGTACAGGAAAAGCCGCAGCGTGAAGGTTTTTTCAGCCGTTTGATGAAAGGCTTGAAGAAAACCCGAAATCAACTGGGCTCGGGCTTCTTCGGTCTGTTCCGCGGCAAGCAGATTGATGATGATCTGTTTGAAGAGCTGGAAGAGCAGCTGCTGGTGGCTGATGTCGGGATGGATACAACGCTCAAAATCATCGAAAGCCTGACGGAAAAAGCGGACCGCAAGCAACTGAAAGACGGCGAGGCCCTGTACGGTCTGCTGAAAGATGAACTCAGTGACATGCTGGCCAAAGTGGAGCAGCCGCTGGTGATCGATACCAGCCGTAAGCCCTACGTCATTTTGATGGTTGGCGTGAACGGCGTGGGTAAAACCACGACCATCGGGAAATTGGCGAAGCAGTTCCAGAGCCAGGGCCTGTCTGTCATGCTGGCTGCAGGAGATACATTCCGTGCCGCTGCTGTGGAACAGTTGCAGGTGTGGGGTGAGCGCAACAACGTGCCTGTGGTCGCGCAGCATACCGGGGCAGACAGTGCTTCCGTGATTTACGATGCCATTGAATCTGCTAAAGCACGCAAGGTGGATGCCGTGATTGCTGACACTGCAGGTCGTCTGCAAAACAAAGGCAATCTGATGGAAGAACTGCGTAAGATTGTCCGGGTGATGCAGAAGATCGACCCGCTGGCGCCGCATGAAATCATGCTGACGGTGGATGCCGGTACGGGTCAGAATGCGATCAGTCAGGCCAAGTTGTTCAGCGAAGTGGCACCGGTGTCTGGTATTACACTGACCAAGCTGGATGGTACCGCCAAAGGTGGTGTAATTTTCGCCATTGCCGATCAGTTCAACATTCCAATCCGTTACATTGGTATCGGGGAAGGCATTGAAGATTTACGTCCTTTTGCCGCCCAGGAATTTATTGAGGCACTGTTTAGCGACGAGGAATAAGCGTGATTCAGTTTCAGCAGGTCAGTAAAGCATACCGGGGTGGCCGACAAGCCCTGCAAAAAGTGAATTTTCACCTGGGTAAAGGTGAGATGGCCTTCCTGACCGGTCATTCCGGGGCAGGGAAGAGTACATTGCTGAAACTGATTGCAGCAATTGAGCGGCCGAGTGATGGCCGCATTTTCTTTAACGAGCATGACATCACCCGGATTGACAGTCATCAAATCCCCTTTCTGCGCCGCCATATCGGGATGATTTTTCAGGATCACCGACTGCTGATGGACAGAACTGTGTTTGAGAATGTCGCGCTGCCGTTGCAGATCGCCCAGTCTCCGCCCGGGGATGTGAAACGCCGGGTGTCTGCAGCGCTGGATAAAGTCGGCTTGCTGGATAAGGCGCAATGCCTGCCGATCCAGCTTTCCGGCGGGGAACAGCAACGGGTGGGGATTGCCCGTGCCGTTGTGAACAAGCCCCTGGTTGTCCTGGCGGATGAACCGACCGGAAACCTGGATGCAGATTTGTCTCAGCAGATGATGGCGCTGTTTGCTGAATTTAACCGGGTGGGCGTCAGCGTGCTGATGGCGACACACGACACGTCTTTATTGAACCGGCATACCTACCGTCGTCTGGATCTGCACAATGGCATGATGCGCGAGGTGACTTATGGCGCGTGAATCCCAAAGCTGGCTGGCGATGCAGCGACAGGTTTGTAAGCAGGCACTGACAGATTTGTGGCGTCGTCCGCTGGGGAATGTGCTGACTCTGGCCGTACTGACTGTGGCCCTGACGTTGCCGGCGTGCTTTTACATCGCCGCAAAAAATATCAGCATTGTCAGTCAGGCATGGCAGAATCCGACGCAGTTGACGGTGTATCTGGCTTCCGGCAGCGGTGATGCTGAAGCCCGTCAGTTGCTTGAGCGTGTGTCGGGCTGGCAGGAAGTCGCACAGACAGACTATATTTCACCTCAGCAGGGGCTGGAGGAATTTCGCAATCATGTCGGGTTTACCAAGGCTTTAAGTCTGCTGGATGAAAATCCGCTGCCTGCCGTGCTGGTGATTAAACCGACGGTGCAGTGGCAGAGCAGTGCCGCCGCAGCCCGGCTGGCTGAAAAGCTCAGAGATCAGGCAGGTGTGGATGATGTCAGACTCGACAGTGACTGGCTGCAGCGGCTTGAGGCCATTCAGCAGCTCAGTGTGTCCCTGGCGATGCTGATGGCCGGGCTGATGCTGCTGGCTGTGTTCCTGATTGTCGGAAATACGCTGCGTCTGCAACTGCAAAACCAGAAAGAAGCGGTTCAGGTGATGAAGCTGGTCGGTGCGACCAACACCTATATTCTGAGGCCGTTTCTGTATACCGGTGCATGGTATGGCTTATTGGCATCGGTCCTTGCGTTAGTGCTTACTACGCTGGTGTGCTTGATGATTGAAAGTGCAGTGGATAAACTGGCGCTGTTGTATGGCAGTGATTTTCATTTAACGGGCCTGGCTTGGGATGAATGCCTGTTGCTGATTATGTTGTCGTCGCTGCTTGGGGTTCTGGCTGCACGTCTCAGTGCTGGGAGGCACTTAAAAGAAATTGAACCAATCTGATGTAACGCACTCTACCTAGAGGATGTGCGCTTGCATTTTGTGCAGCAATACAGGCATTATTGTCGGTCAGGCAGCTTAATCACTGCCTGATTTACGTGAAAGTCCAGAGTAAAAGGCTCTGGCGATGAATCCACAGGGGTTGCTTGAATGACAAAAGAGATGACTTCATTAGCTTTAGTTTCTGCCGACAGTCTGGAAAGTTATATCCAGTCTGTGAACAGCTATCCGATGCTGACAGCTGAGCAGGAGCGCGAGTTAGCTGAGCGTCTGCATTATGAAGGCGATATTGAGGCTGCACGCGGTCTGGTATTGTCCCACCTGCGTTTTGTAGTCCATGTTGCCCGCGGTTATTCCGGTTATGGTCTGCCAATGGCTGATCTGGTACAGGAAGGAAACATCGGTCTGATGAAGGCCGTGAAGCGTTTCAATCCGGAAGTCGGGGTGCGCCTGGTGTCTTTTGCTGTTCACTGGATTAAAGCTGAGATTCATGAATACGTGCTGCGTAACTGGCGGATCGTCAAAGTGGCGACGACCAAGGCGCAGCGCAAGCTCTTCTTCAATCTGCGCAAAGCCAAAAAGCGTCTGGGCTGGTTCAACAATGAAGAAGTCGAAATGGTGGCAGAGCAGCTGGGAGTAGAGACCAGCGAAGTGCGCGAGATGGAATCCCGTCTTGCCGCGCAGGATGCAACGTTCGACATGCCAGTTGATGAAGATGAACGTGACAGCAGCTATGCGGCACCGGTGTACTTCCTGGAAGATAAGTCTTCGGATGTGGCACTCAGTTATGAGGAAAATAACTGGGAAAGCCATGCGAATAATCGTCTGTCAGTGGCATTATCGAACCTGGATGATCGCAGCCAGCATATTGTCCGCTCGCGCTGGCTGGATGATGACAAAGCGACGCTGCAGGATTTGGCGGATCATTATGGTGTTTCGGCTGAGCGTATTCGTCAGCTGGAGAAAAATGCCATGCGCAAACTGAAAGATGCTGTGGGTGAAGCCCTGTAAGGATCCAGACAAACGGATGATCCTGAGAGGCTTAGGATCTTTCCGGGAAACTGGATTTTCTATCCACAGTGTTATTGAATGAGAAAACCGGCTGATGGCCGGTTTTTTTGTTTCTGAAGTCAGGGAATACGGCGGGTTGCGGATCTCTGGTTACTTTTGTCGAGATGCTCGAAAATTATTATCCACAGTGTTTTCCATGATCTTTACTACATCTAGTGGATCCTCTTTGACTCCAACACATTATCAACGCTATTCACAGTTTTTTCCACAGATGGTGAAAGGATGATCAGTGAAAAAGGATGAGAAAACAGTGGCGAGGCTAAGTACGGAGTTTGTAAGGCGTATTCACGCTGGTCGGACACCAGCCGCCCCGGCTGATTTTTTCAAAGCTGTGAGTAACTGAGTGAGGTATACTGGCGGGCAGCATCCTGGCTGAGGTTTCCCCTGAAAATGATTCGGGTTTACCTTGTCTGATTTTGATCGATCCCTCTGAAAGGATCGTGCATTTTTCTGGTGACAGCCGAACGATCCGGGCTGTCGCCGATGATAAACACTGGAATGAGGCTTTCATGGAGCAGTTTGAACATATTTCTGTTGAGCAGGCGTACACATTAATTCAGCAGCCGGAGAGCCGCGCTGTGCTGGTCGATATTCGCGATCCTCAGTCCCATGCGTTGTCCCGTCCGGACGCTGCGTTTCACCTGACCAATGATTCCATCGTCCAGTTTATGGATGAGGTTGATTTCGACCAGCCGGTAATTGTCATGTGCTACCATGGGATCAGTTCACAGGGTGCCGCACAGTACCTGATCAATCAGGGATATGAGACGGTCTACAGCATGGATGGCGGATTTGAGGCCTGGCGCCGCGAATCTTATCC
Organism: Photobacterium sp. R1; assembly: GCF_054600795.1. NCBI lineage: Bacteria > Pseudomonadati > Pseudomonadota > Gammaproteobacteria > Vibrionales > Vibrionaceae > Photobacterium > Photobacterium sp. R1. The sequence continues at coordinate 211,734 of NZ_BAAHZP010000008.1, read as the reverse complement.
TTGTGTGGGTCAATGATCCGTCTCAGATCTGTGCCTGACATGTAACCGTTGAAAGGGAACCGAAAATGCAGCGAATTGCCGTGCTCGATAATCCCCGTATGGCGCAGGCTTTTATTGATTATATGGCCTCGCGCGGCATTGAGCTGAGACTGGCTTCGGAGCCTGGCGGGCAGTTTGCTATCTGGTTAGCGGATCTGCAGCATCAGGTGGAAACGGAAGCAGAATGGAAGCAGTTTGTCAGCCATCCGGATGATCAGAAATATCTTGCGGCTTCCTGGCAGGTCGCCCGCACGGGTTCTCAACCCCAGTTCAGGTATGAGAGCCCGAGTTTGATTGCGATGGTGAAAGCACAGGCCGGACCGGTCTGTCTGAGCGTCATGGTCCTGACCATCGTCATTTATGTCGGCTGGATATTGGGCTGGCAGCGGCCTTTATTTGACTGGCTGCACTTTCCGCTGATGCAAGGCGATGGGTGGGAACTCTGGCGCTATGTGTCACACAGCCTGCTTCATTTCTCATTACTCCATATTGTGTTTAATTGCCTGTGGTGGTGGATTTTGGGCGGGCAGTTAGAGCGTCACAGCGGTAGCGGGAAACTGCTGGAAATCTTTCTCCTGTCAGCGCTGATCTCCGGCATGGCACAGTTCTGGGTTAATGGCCCGAATTTCGGTGGCCTCTCTGGCGTCGTGTATGCGTTGATGGGCTATCTCTGGTGGCTGGGCTGGCTGGCGCCGTCACGGGGGCTGAGTATCCCGAACAATATTGTTGTCTTCATGCTGGTGTGGCTGGTACTGGGTTTTGCCGACATCCTCGGTATCAAGATAGCGAACATGGCTCATTTATTCGGACTGGTGACAGGCTGTTTACTGGCTTTTGTCGATGCACGTCTGCGCCACCCCGAGAATCAGGCGCAATGAGCTTTCCTTCAGGAGTGGGATCCCCTCTCTGGCAAGAGGCGGGATTGCCCAGTAAGATGAGCAGGCCGTGGATACCCGGGCATTACGGTTATTTGATCTTCGTTTATCAGGAGCAGTTACAGCAGTGAAGCAAAGCAAACGTCATCAGGAGATCGTCGATCTCGTGAAAACCCAGGGCTATGTCAGTACTGACGATCTGGTTGCCCGATTTCATGTCAGCCCGCAAACCATCCGCCGTGATCTGAACGAACTGGCAGAAGAGAATAAAATTCGCCGTCACCACGGTGGGGCGACGGTGCCGTCCAGTTCAGTGAATACCTCCTATACGACCCGGAAAGTGATGCAGCTGGCTGAGAAAGACCGGATAGCGCAGGCGATGGCCAAGCATATTCCGGATGGTGCAACCCTGTTTATTGATATTGGCACGACCCCGGAAGCTGTGGCCCGCGCCCTGCTGAACCATACCGATTTAAGGGTAGTGACCAACAACCTCAATGTTGCTGGTATCCTGACGGGTAAAGATGATTGCCGGGTGATTCTGGCCGGTGGCGAGGTGCGAAACCGTGACGGCGGTATCGTGGGTGAGGCCACGCTGGACTTTATTTCACAGTTCCGGCTCGATTTCGGCATTATCGGGATCAGCGGTATTGATCTGGATGGCTCATTGCTGGATTTCGACTACCATGAAGTCCGGGTGAAGCAGGCGATTATTGAGAACAGCCGTTGTGTCATGCTGGGCGTTGACCATACTAAGTTCGGCCGGAACGCGATGGTCAACCTTGGTGATATCAGTCAGGTGGATATGTTGTTCACCAATAAAACGCCGCCTGAGCCGCTGGCGAAGCGGATGGCGGAGCTGGAAACTCATCTCGAAATTATTTCCGACTGAAGATTTCAAATTTGAGCGTTTTCGCTCATTTGTGCTCAGACTGATCTCATATCTGCCCATGAATACTGACAAAGCTGCCCGAACAGGCAGCTTTTTTTGTGCGTATGATCATATTGGTGTCATATTTCGAGCATAAAAAAGATGATGTCGACGTCGTTTTTGTCTATATTGAGCGATATCGAACATAAAATCGAAATGATGACTTTCGAATGCATGTCCTAATATAAAGCAGAGAGGGATGCAGACGAGTCGATCAATGAAGGGTACAGGTGAAAGGCATGACAGCAGCAAATGAGATTCTGGACATCATCGTCGTCGGCGGTGGGATTAATGGTGCCGGTATAGCGGCCGATGCGGCAGGGCGTGGTCTCAAGGTCGCATTGTTTGAAGCTGAAGACTTTGCCTCGGCGACGTCATCGGCCAGTTCCAAACTGATCCATGGTGGTTTGCGTTATCTGGAGCATTACGAGTTTCGTCTGGTGGGTGAAGCTCTGGCGGAGCGTGAAGTATTGCTGCGAAAAATCCCGCACATTGCCAAGCCGATGCGATTCCGTCTGCCTCATCGCCCGCACCTGAGACCCGCCTGGATGATCCGTGCCGGTCTGTTCCTTTATGATCACCTGGGCAAACGCACGACGCTGCCAGGGAGTGAAGGACTGCGTTTTGGCAATGACTCGGCTTTGGTACCGGAAATCACCCGTGGTTTTGAATATTCCGACTGCTGGGTGGATGATGCCCGTCTGGTGCTACTCAATGCAATGGAAACTGCTGCCCGTGGCGGCGAGGTCCGGAACCGTTGCCGTGTCGAGAAAGCAGAGCGGGATGGCGACATCTGGCGCGTCACTGTCCTGGACAGCCTGACAGGTGAGCGATTTGTGCGCCGCTCACATGCGTTAGTCAACGCGGCTGGTCCATGGGTGAAAATATTCTATGATACCAGCCTGGAGACTCCGTCTCCGCGTAATATCCGACTGATTAAAGGTTCGCACATCGTGGTGCCTCGTGTGCATGATGAGCCTCAGGCCTATATCCTGCAGAATGAAGATCAGCGTATCGTGTTCGTGATTCCTTATCTGGACCGCTTCTCAATCATTGGGACCACAGATGTGGAATATCACGGCGATCCGCGTCAGGTCGCAATCGATGAAGACGAAATCCGCTACCTGCTGAAAGTGTACAACGCACACTTTAAACACAAGCTGCAACGGACGGATGTGGTGTGGACCTACTCTGGTGTGCGTCCGCTGTGTGATGATGAATCCGATTCACCGCAGGCCGTGACCCGGGACTACACCCTGGAACTGGAGCAGGAAGGCTCACAGCCGCCGCTGTTGTCTATTTTCGGCGGCAAGCTGACAACGTACCGGAAACTGGCCGAGGCAGCCTTGCGCAAACTGGCTCCTTTTTTCCCGAATATGGGCTCCGCCTGGACTGCCGATGCCTGTCTGCCGGGCGGGGAAGCGGGTTTTGACCTGTCGCGCTTAAGCCGCGAACTGCAGACTCGTCATGAGTGGCTGAATGTCTTCACAGCTGAGCGGCTGGCAACCAACTACGGCATCCTGTGCTGGCAGGTGCTGGACGGTGTGAATAGCGAAACCGATATGGGGCAGCATTTTGGTGAAGGCTTCTACGCCCGTGAGCTGGATTACCTGATGAATCATGAATTTGTGAGTAATGCAGAAGATGCCCTGTGGCGACGCAGCAAACTGGGTCTGTATCTGAACAGCGAACAACAGCAGGCGGTCGCTGAGTATATCGCGGCAAAGCGTGATGGTGCCCATGCTGCGGCATAAGATTTTAACGGGAAACTAAGAACAAAGGCGCTCATTGAGCGCCTTTGCTTTTTGGAAAGGGGTTTACTGATACAGATACTTGGTAAAGAGCAGTTCGGTCAGTAATTTTTGATTGGTTTCTGCAATCAGCAAATCATTCACTTTGTTCAGACATAGCTGACGAATGGCTTCACGGCCGGCCAGTGACTTGATTTTGGCTTCCGGTTGTTCGCCGATGATCTGAATAATGGCGTCCCGGATCAGTGGGGCGTGGTGTTCGACCAGCGGCAGAAAGTCAGGATCGGTAACCATCAGATCCACCTGCAGACGCAGGTAACCCAGCTTTTTGCCCTGGGTGGTGTAATTGGTGGTGATATCCGGCGTCAGCGTAAAATAGCTGTACTGCGGTGTACCGGATGGTGCTGCTTGAGCAAAAGCGGGCTGATTCAGGGTCAACAGCAGCACCGCAAAGGTCAGGAGTAGAGATTTCATCTTGCTATCCATCTGTGTCTGGGAAAAATCTGTTACCCAAGTGCCTACTTTGGCGAGGAATGATATTCCTGTCCGCGACGGCTTGCTACAATAGGGCATCATTCAATGTGATTGATTGAACACATTCTATCACCCTTTACAGGGGCTGTTGATCTTTTGGTAGTCAAATCCGCGCCGGATAATGCCGTTTTTGCAGCAGGTTATGATAACACGCTGTTGTATGGTACCTGGTTGTGTAACTCACGTTTTGTGCCTTGATCTGAAGGCGGTAAAAGTGGGCCCGGGATGAACCCCAAGGACAAGAGTTCCAGGAATTGAATTGGGAAGATGTCGAGATTCAAGCAGATTTATCAGCCTGCGCTGGACAGTGCCGACTGGCAGCTGGCGACGGCACTGCCGCCAGCTCAGGCCGGGCTGGAAAGCTGGCTCCATGAACAGGGTTCGCTGTCGCGCCGCTTTGCCCGCTATTGTCATCAGTTCAGCGTCCGCCTGCTGGGACAGCACCCGGTACGCGCCGGGGCGTTACAGCCGGGAGAACAGCAACTGCTGGGGGATGTGGATTGCCTGGAACGCAATGTTTTGCTGGAAGGTGACGGGATTCCCTGGGTATTTGCCCGGACACTGATCCCACTGCAGACCCTGACCGGTGATGAGCATGATCTGGCACAACTGGGTGAATTGCCGCTGGGTTACCGGGTGTTTACGGATCAAAGTGCCCGCCGGGATGCACTGCAGCTCGCGAAACTCAGTCTGGAAGGGCAGCCGCTGTGGGCGCGACGATCCCGCCTGTGGGTCAAGGAAAAACCTATGCTGGTGGCGGAGCTGTTCTTGGCCCCGGCGCCTGTCTATCAGGATGACGGCGAGCTGGGCTCGCCGTTCAAACATCATCTGTCAGTCGCTCATATTCAAAAGCCGGCGACAGGCTTCGAGCAAAAATAGGAGAACCTGGGTTTGGAGATGACCAAGGCAAGGGCGTACTGGCAGCTGGCCCGTATGGACCGCCCGATCGGCAGCCTGCTGCTGATGTGGCCAACGTTATGGGCGTTGTTTCTCGCTGCAGACGGCATGCCGGATTTCAATGTGTTACTGGTGTTTATTCTCGGCGTCTTCAGCATGCGGGCTGCCGGTTGTGTCATCAATGATTATGCCGACCGTCACTTCGATGGTCATGTCAAACGGACTGCTCAGCGCCCCTTGCCATCCGGACGGATCAGCGAGCGGGAAGCGCTGGCCTTTTTTGTGTGTCTATCCCTGCTCTCCTTTGGTCTGGTGCTGACCATGAATGCATTGACCATTCAGCTGTCGGTCATCGGGTTGATACTTGCCGCCGCTTATCCGTTCATGAAGCGTTATACTCATTTGCCGCAGTTCGTGCTGGGAATGGCGTTTGGCTGGGCGATTCCCATGGCTTATGCCGCCCAGTCAGGAAGTTTGCCTCCCGTTGCCTGGCTGCTGTTTGCCGCCAATATCCTGTGGACCATTGCTTATGACACTCAGTACGCCATGGTTGACCGGGATGATGACCTTAAGGTCGGAATCAAATCGACGGCGATTTTGTTTGGCCGCTACGACAAACGAATCATTGGTTTGCTGCAACTGGGGACGCTGGGACTGTTGATTCTGGTGGGGATGCAGCTGGGACTGTCGCAGGTGTATTACTGGGGACTGCTGGGTGCGGCTGCGCTGTTTGTTTACCAGCAGATGCTGATCCGGGGCCGGGAACGAGAACCCTGCTTCCAGGCTTTTCTGAATAACAACTATGCCGGTATGGTGGTGTGGCTGGGTATTGCAGCCAGTCTGCTGCTCTGACGCCTTGATGTTCTGAGGTCTGGAAAGATAATCAAACGCCCGCAATTTGCGGGCGTTTTTCGTTTCGGCTTTCAGCTTATGCGTCAGTTGTTTCCGGCGCGGGTTCTTTTTTCTCTTCCCGGTTCATCACTGCCTGAATGGTCAGTTTGACTGACGGTGAGACCAGATCAGCCAGCAGATCGGCCAGCTCAGCCACCGGACGGGACACAGCATGGTTCTCTTCGTTGAGATAGCCTTGCTGGCGCAGGGTTTTCACCAGTGAAGAGAATACCCCTTTGTCGAAAAACTCCGGAGCATTGATCCCGTGCAGACGGCTCAGACGCTGGGCCATCATCTGGCTTTGCTGTTCCAGATCGCTTTTCATCAGTTGTGGCTCACTGCGCAGCAGGGTCAGCGTGATCGCATAGCGTTGCAGAGTTTCACTGATGGTGTTGCCCAGCAATTGCAGCGGCGCGATGCGGGTACTGTTGAGTGACAGCTCATCACCGTCGCTCAGGATCAGTCGCTGGCGGACCAGTTCATCGATCAGAATATCAATCGCATCCGGTAAGTCCGTTTCGTCAAAACGCAGGTACAGCTCTGCTTTGAGGAATGGATACAGCAGGCTGATCTGACGGTGCATTTCTGCCCGGCTCAGGCGCTGGTGGTACACCACAATGTGTGCAATTAGTGAAGGCAGTGCAAACAGATGGATGATGTTGTTGCGGTAATAAGTCATCAGCAGTGATTGTTTGCGATCCAGCGAGACGATGTCGCCCAGAGTGTCGCGTTCTACCAGGAACTTATCCATGCTGATGGCATGTTCAACCAGCGCCGCCGCTTCCTCGGAAGGCAGCGTGCAGTCCGGTGAATACGGTGTATTGCGGAGCAGCTGCAGGTAGCAGTCGATCTGCTGTTCCAGCTCTTCCCGGCTCAGCGCGCGCTGACGTGAAGCCAGCAGCGCCAGGGCGCAGAGGGTCAGGCCGTTGGTGGCGGCAGCATCATTGATGTGAGTCATCATCTTGTCCGCCAGACGGTTGACCACAGGGTTCAGCCATTGCGGGCGTTGTGGTTCGATCGGGTCGACATCCTGACGCCATTCCGGCACCTGTTCATTCAGATACTGGTTCAACGGAATCGGCTCACCGAAGTTGACATAGCCCTGGCCGAAGTTACGCAGTTTGCGCAGGGTACGCAGGACCTGGCCCAGGTTTTCCTTTTCTTTACGTTTTCCGCGCAGCTCTTTGGCGTAGGTGGCCACTTCCATCACATGTTCGTAGCCGATATAGACCGGAACCAGAGTCACCGGGCGGTTCAGGCCACGCAGCATGGCCTGAATGGTCATCGACAACATGCCGGTTTTCGGTGCCAGCAGACGGCCGGTTCGGGAGCGGCCGCCTTCACTGAAGTATTCGACTGAGTAGCCTTTGGCAAAGAGCTCACCGAGATACTCACGGAACACTGTGGAATAGAGGCGGTTGCCTTTAAAGCTGCGGCGAATGAAGAACGCGCCGCCGCGGCGGAAAATCGGTCCGGCCGGGAAGAAGTTCAGGTTGATGCCGGCTGCAATGTGCGGTGGCACCATACCTTCCTGATACAGGACGTATGAGAGCAGCAGGTAGTCCATGTGGCTGCGGTGACAGGGCACGTAGACGATTTCGTGACCATCCTGAGCCAGCTGGCGGACACGCTGTGCGTTGGTAACATTAATACCCTGATAGATGCGGTTCCAGAGCCAGCTCAGGAAGCGATCACCATGGCGGACCAGGCTGTAGGAGAAATCTGCGGCAATTTCTTCCATCATGTCGATGGCTTCTTTGCGGACTTTTTCCAGTGGAACGTCACGGCTGGCGGCTTCTTCCTGGACAACCTTTTCAATGGCTTTAGAAGCCAGCAGGCGGTTAAACAGTGCCTGACGCTGGGGCAGGCGAGGGCCGGCTGCTGCCAGTTTCTGACGGGAGAAATGAATCTTGGCCACCCGTGCCAGCTTAATGGCGATGGTGTCATCGGCGCCGTATTTATCTGCCATGAAACGCAGCGAGACCGTTGGGCTTAAGCGGACCAGACAATCACGGCCCTGCGCCAGGACAGCAAAACATTTTTCCGGGCCATTCAGAGCTTTGAGAATTGGCTTGCCTTCGCCTTCTGTGCCCGGTTTACGGCCCCAGAGCACAGATGCAGGCAGCAGCTGGACGTCAAGTTCACCATCCGTTTTATGGGCGGTCAGTAAATCCGTGAACAGGGCCAGCGATGCTGCCGGGATCTGACCATTGCTGCCGAAAATGCTCGGGCTGTCTGCCACAAACACAAAGCGGGGAAATTCACGGCCGTGAATCACCATGGGCTGCAGCGGATCCGGAAGTCCGTTGGCCCGGGCGGCAGCACTCAGCGTCAGCAAATCGGTTTGCGAGCTGAATGGCAGGGTATAGATAATGGGACGGTTCAGATCCAGTGTGAGTTCTGCCACGGGATCGGATGGAATAGTGCGGGTCTTCACCAGTAAAGAAAGCGGCAAATTCAGTAAACTTTGCGTGATTTTCTGCCAACTTGACATGTTTATAACTAGCCTCGAAAACTTAATGCGAGGCAAGGATAGCAGAAAACGCGCCGGGTTTTGCTGTGAAAAAATCAATACAGCGAGGGAAAATATGAATTTTTTGTCTTCCGGACCCGCTCCGTGCTTTGGGGCGTATTGCATTGATGCTACACCTTTTATATTGAGGTGACTTCGGTATATGGCCTTTTCAAAACAGTGAACACTGGATATACTCACAGTGAACTGTATAAAAAGACAGGGTATGTCATGAAGCCGCTAACGCCACGCCAACAAGAAGTCTTTGATCTCATCAAAGCAAAAATTGAAGAAACCGGGATGCCGCCGACGCGTGCGGAGATTGCCCGTGAACTTGGATTCCGTTCTGCCAATGCGGCAGAAGAGCATTTAAAAGCACTGGCCCGGAAACAGGTGATTGAAATTGTACCGGGTGCCTCCCGCGGGATCCGCCTGCTGGTAAACGACGATGCTGCTGAAGAGCACGGTTTGCCTTTGATTGGCCGGGTTGCAGCCGGAGAGCCGATTCTGGCTCAGGAGCATGTGGAAACTCACTATGATGTCGATCCGTCAATGTTCAAGCCACAGGCAGATTTTCTGCTGAGAGTGAACGGCATGAGCATGAAAGATATCGGGATTCTGGATGGTGACCTGCTTGCGGTTCATAAAACCCAGGATGTCCGCAACGGACAGGTTGTTGTTGCCCGGGTGGATGATGATGTCACCGTGAAGCGTCTGGAGAAAAAAGGCGCTCAGGTTCTGCTGCATGCTGAAAATGAAGCGTTCGAACCGATTGTGGTTGATCTGACTCAACAGCAGCTGACAATTGAAGGAATTGCGGTTGGTGTGATCCGCAATGGTGACTGGAGCTAATTGCACCGGCGTCGCAAAGGGCAGATGATTTCTTTGCAATTATAAATGAGAGTTATTATCATTCCACTATTGCTTTGGAGATGATAATGACAAAATCTGCCCGCTACCATATCCCGGCTGCATTATTACAGCCGCTCTGGCTGCGCAGCCGTGAGAGTCTGGTTGACAATGGGTTGATCTATGACCCCCTCGCTGCAGCGGCCTGCCAGCAATGTCATCTGGCACCGGACTGCCTGACCGGCAATGTCGACCGGCATCAGTTGCTGCATGCAACGCTAACCCTGCTGGTGGATCAGCGTGTGCATCATTTTCTCCGTCGCTTTCCGAACGGCCATGTGATTAATGTCGGGGCCGGGCTGGATACCCGTTTTTATCGTCTGGACAACGGCCGTTGCCGCTGGCTGGAACTGGACTGTGATGAAAATCTGCTGTGGCGCCAGCGCTTGTTTCACCGGAGCGAGCGGTACCGGATGCGTTCAGGCTCGGTGACGGATCTCAGCTGGTTATCTCAGCTGCCGACGTCGTTTTCGTCCCCAGTAATGCTGGTGTGTGATCAGGCCCTGTTACAGGCGACAGAGACCGAGGTTGCCCGCTTTGTGCAGCGCATGGGCTGCCATTTTAATCAGCTGGAGCTTTGTCTGGTCTTGGCTGGAGATCGGTGTGACAGCACGCTAGGTCAGAGTCTGGGCACTCAGACGTATGCGCATGGCTTTGATGATCCGACAGCTCAGTTGCTGCAATGGCTGCCCTGGGCAGAAGTTGTTTCCAGCCATTCTCCGCTGGATGTGTCCTGTCCACGCTGGCGTCCATGGCATCGCTGGTTGTCTCGCCTGTCGGCATTTCGTCACCGCCTGACTCCTGTGGTGACCCATCTGCGTTTTTGAGCCAGGCATTTTGAGCCAAGAATGGTGCCTGCTGATTAACTACCTGAGTCAATGGTCATCATTCTATTGAGATGATCATTCATAATTTTCTGCCAAATTTCTTCAACTGATACCGGAGCCGCGGCTGTTCGGGTCTTGACTATTTCTGACGCAAATTTTTGTTCATTCTCCGAAATCTGTCCTAAGTTAAATGTAAACAAGCTGTTAAGGCTACTTGCGCTGATGAGGAATTCTGGCGGGCAGACTATCGGTCACAACGGACGCGATAGGGCGATTGCCGGTCAGAACGACCGAAGGAGGGATCCGAACAATGATGCGGCAATTGTTTTATGGATTACTGGGCGGATTCGTTTTGCCAGTGATGGCAGAAACCAAATCGATGCCGTTGAATATGACTCAGGGGGTAACCGGGGTCAGTCAGCAGGTGTATTCGCTGCACATGACGATTTTTTATATCTGTGTGGCAATTGGACTGGTGGTCTTCGGCGTGATGTTCTGGGCCATTATTCATCATCGTAAATCACGTGGTGCCGTGGCCGCATCCTTCCATGAAAGCACCCGGGTCGAGTTGCTCTGGACCCTGATCCCCTTTGTGATTCTGATTTTGATGGCGATTCCGGCGACCAAGACCCTGCTGGCGATGGAAGACACCACTCAGCCCGATCTCACTATTCAGATTACCGGTTCTCAGTGGAAGTGGCATTACCGCTATTTCGACGAAGATGTCGCATTTTATTCCAACTTAGCAACTTCAGACGCAGAGATTAACAACGAGCGTCAAAAACGCGGGAATTATCTGCTGGAAGTGGATCACCCGCTGGTTGTTCCGGTTGGTCAGAAAATTCGTTTCCTGATGACCTCGCAGGATGTAATTCATTCCTGGTGGGTGCCGGCATTCGCCGTGAAGAAAGATGCGAATCCGGGCTTTATCAACGAAGCCTGGACCAAAATTGATGAACCCGGGATTTACCGCGGCCAGTGTGCGGAATTGTGCGGTAAGAGCCATGGCTTTATGCCGATTGTAGTCATTGCCAAGCCACAGGCTGAATATGAAGAGTGGCTGCAAACGACCAAGGTGGCTCAGCGGGAAGCGCGTGAGGAAGAGCAGCGACTGCTGGATATGGAAATGCCGATGGATGAGCTGATGGCCATGGGCGAGAAGGTCTACAACACCCGTTGTGCGGTCTGCCATCAGGCCAACGGTCAGGGTTTACCCGGCGCCTTTCCGGCGCTGGCCGGTAGTGCGATTGCGACGGATCCGGCTAAAAAGCTCGAACATATCAGCGTTGTGGTCCACGGGCGAAACGGGACAGCCATGCAGGCATTCGGGCCTCAGCTCAGCCTGAAAGAGCTGGCCGCTGTAATTACATATGAGCGGAATGCCTGGGGAAATAATACCGGTGACACCGTGCTGGCAGCAGAAGTTCAGGCTGTCCTGAAAGGCGAAGCGCTTTAGAGTTGAGGGAGTGACCAATCATGACTGACATGTTGCGTGAGCAGGCGGTGGACGAGACCACCCATACTGAACATGACGCGCATCACCACAGCGGGATTAAGCGCTGGCTGTTTACCACCAACCATAAAGACATCGGTACTTTGTATCTGCTGTTCAGTTTTGCGATGTTCCTGACCGGCGGTGCGATGGCGATGGTGATCCGGGCGGAATTGTTCCAGCCGGGACTGCAACTGGTGGAACCGAACTTTTTTAACCAGATGACGACTGTTCATGGCCTGATCATGGTGTTTGGTGCCGTGATGCCTGCATTTACCGGATTGGCGAACTGGATGGTGCCGATGATGATCGGGGCACCGGATATGGCCTTACCGCGCATGAACAACTGGAGTTTCTGGATCCTGCCTTTTGCTTTTACCATGCTGCTGGCCTCACTGTTTATGGAAGGGGGTGGTCCGAATTTCGGCTGGACTTTCTATGCACCGCTGTCGACCACTTTCAGCCCGCAAAGCACCGGTTTGTTTGTGTTCGCCATCCATATCATGGGGATCAGCTCGATCATGGGGGCGATTAACGTCATCGTCACTATCGTCAACCTGCGTGCACCGGGCATGACTTACATGAAGATGCCCCTGTTTGCCTGGACCTGGCTGATTACGGCATTCCTGCTGATTGCGGTCATGCCGGTACTGGCGGGGGCGGTGACCATGGTGCTGACCGATAAATTCTTCGGGACCAGTTTCTTTGATGCGGCTGGGGGCGGTGATCCCGTGATGTTCCAGCATATCTTCTGGTTCTTTGGTCATCCCGAAGTCTATATCATGATTTTGCCGAGTTTCGGTATCATTTCGGCGATAGTTCCGACCTTTTCCCGTAAAAAGCTCTTCGGCTACAGTTCCATGGTGTACGCGACGGCGTCTATTGCGGGTCTGAGCTTCTTAGTCTGGGCGCACCACATGTTTACCACCGGGATGCCGGTGGCTGCTGAACTGTTCTTCATGTACTGCACCATGCTGATTTCGGTGCCGACTGGGGTGAAAGTCTTTAACTGGGTTGCCACCATGTGGCGTGGCTCACTGACCTTTGAAGTCCCCATGTTGTTTGCGATTGCGTTCATCATTCTGTTCACCATCGGTGGATTCTCGGGGTTGATGCTGGCGATTACGCCGGCGGATTTCCAGTATCACGATACCTATTTTGTGGTGGCGCATTTCCACTATGTGCTGGTGTCCGGAGCGATCTTCTCCATCATGGCCGCGGCTTATTACTGGTTACCAAAATGGACCGGGCACATGTTTGATGAGCGTCTGGCGAAGTGGCATTTCTGGTGCTCGGTGATTTCCGTGAACATCCTGTTCTTCCCGATGCACTTTTTGGGACTGGCGGGGATGCCGCGGCGGATCCCGGATTATGCGCTGCAGTTTGCTGATGTAAATGCCATTGTCAGTATCGGAGGCTTCATGTTTGGCCTGTCGCAACTGATTTTCCTGGCGGTACTCATTAAATGCATTCGCGGCGGCGAACCTGCGGGCGCGAAGCCCTGGGACGGCGCTGAAGGTCTGGAGTGGACGGTTCCGTCACCGGCGCCTCATCACACATTTTCTACCCCACCGAAAGTGGACTAAGGAGGCCATATGGCTGACTCAGAAAAGGGCAAGAAGAAGTCGTTGCTGCTCCTGATTGTGCTGTCACTGGGGATGTTCGGCTTCGCGTTCGCTTTGGTACCGCTGTACAACGTATTTTGCGAGGTGACCGGGATTAACGGCAAAACCTCGGATCAGGCTGCTGTGGCCAGTGAACTGGTCGATGAAAAACGCAGTATCACCGTGGAGTTTATTGCCTATGTGAATCCGGGAATGGCCTGGCGTTTTGAGCCTGAAGTCCGGCGCATGGTGGTTCATCCCGGTGAAACGCACAAGGTTCTGTTTTCGGCAGTGAACCTGACTCAGAAGGACACCGTGGGGCAGGCTGTGCCTTCGGTTTCTCCGGGCCAGGGCGCGCTGTACTTCAATAAAATCGAATGTTTTTGCTTTAACCGTCAGCCACTGGCGGCCGGAGCGTCGGCAGAACTGCCTTTGCTGTTCTACATCGACCCCGAGCTGCCGGAAGATATCAATACCCTGACACTGGCTTACACCTTGTTCAACGCCCAGCCGGACGCTGCGGCACAGACACAATGAGGTCGACCATGGCAAATCCTTACTCAGAGCATGATCAGTCCCTGACTCCGCCGCATGAACCCTATTATGTGCCCAGCGCCAGTGCCTGGCCGATTGTCGGGGCTCTGGCGCTGTTTTTGATTGCCATGGGCGCAGGGTCCACCGTTGGCGGGCTGTTTGGTGGCAATGGTCCCTGGATTCTGATGTCCGGGGTTGGCTTGCTGCTGCTGATGCTGGTGGGCTGGTTCCGCGACGTGATTCGGGAGTCGATGACCGGACTCTACAGCTCCCAGATGGACCGCTCTTTCCGGCAGGGGATGAGCTGGTTCATTTTCTCGGAAGTGATGTTCTTTGCCGCATTTTTCGGCGCGTTATTTTATGCCCGGATGATTGCTGTGCCCTGGCTGGGCGGGGCGGGCAATAACGCCATGACCCATGCCGTCCTGTGGCCTGAATTTGTCGCACACTGGCCGCTGATTCTGACCCCGGGGGGCACGGAAACGCAGGCCATGGAAGCCATTGGTCTGCCTTTTTACAACACCATGATTCTGCTGACCTCATCTGTCACTGTGCATATGGCCCATACGGCGCTGGAGAACGATAACCGTCCGCGCCTGACCCTGTTCCTGCTGCTGACCGTGTTGCTCGGCTGGCTCTTTGTGTATCTGCAGGGGGTGGAGTACATCCATGCTTACGAAGAGATGGGGCTGACGCTGGATTCCGGAATCTACGGGAACACCTTCTTTATGCTGACCGGCTTTCACGGGATGCACGTGACCCTGGGGACCATCATCCTGTTTATTGTCTGGCTGCGGGTGTTGAAAGGGCACTTTTCCTCGGAACATCACTTCGCATTTCAGGCCGGTGCCTGGTACTGGCATTTTGTGGATGTGGTCTGGCTGGGACTGTTTATCTTTGTGTACATCCTTTAGCCGAGTCAGTAAGGGCGAGGGTTCGGTTCGATGAGACCGGTTGCCACCGCCAGTAACAAGAGGGCAAAGAGCAGGACTGAAAACAGTACCCGGCGACCCAGGTAGTGAGACATCGGTTTGCCCTGTTTGCCTTTGAGCATCACAGGCAGTGCCCGGAACAGGTTCAACAGGATAAAAATCAGCAGGCAGACAATCAGGGCTTTCAGCAGCATGGCACCTCCGTGGTTGGCTGAATCAGGGGCGGCTGACACGGGGTTCAGGGCGCGATGAGACGGACAGGATTTGTTCTATTTACTTTGGTGGTCTTCTTCGGGCTGGTCAAGCTGGGAATGTGGCAGCTCTCACGCGGTCAGGAAAAAGAAATTCTGTCGGCAGCACTCAAGCTCAGGGGAGAGCAGACCTACTTCACTGTTGCCAGTTTACCGGAGGATCCGCTGTGGTACCGGGTGAAATTCAGCGGCGAGTTTGACCACAGCAAAGCGATATTGCTGGATAACCAGCTGGATCAGGGGAAGCCGGGCTACCACCTGTTTTATCCGTTCCGGACCGAAAATGGTGCCTGGCTGCTGGTAAATCTGGGGTGGATTGCCGCTCCGCAGTACCGAGAGCAGTTGCCGGTTTTACCGGAACACCACGGACTGGTGCAACTGTCTGGCACCATTGCGCCGCCGTCACAGTTACCGGAGCTGGGCCATGCCGGGGATGAAAACGGCTGGCCCCGAAGGGTCCAGAATATCAGGCCAAAGGTGCTGGCGATAGCAACCGGACTGCCATTGCCGGATTGGGTGGTGCAGATTGCCCCTGATGATCCGCTGGCGCTGAAGCAGAACTGGCAGCCTGTGGTGATGGGGGCGCAGAAACATTATGCCTACGCGGTTCAGTGGTTTCTGATGGCGGTGGCCATCGCCGGACTGGCCTGGTGGTGGCTGAAGCGGCATCCAGCCAGAGAGAAGGGGAATCCGGAATGAAAAAACACCTCAGCCTGTTATTGCTACTACTTGCCTTCGTTCTGCCGGTGATCGCCGCCAAGCTGGTTCTGGAAAACCATTGGTATCAGGGCGGGGTGACAAACCGGGGGCAGTTACTGGAGCAGCCCGTGGTGTCTGACTGGCTGGCGAAACCGGGCAAATGGCAACTGATTTACCTGTTGCCGGACATGTGTGATACCCGGTGCCAGGGCGCTCTGTTTAACCTGCGTCAGGTGCCGCTGGCGATGGGGGCAGAGCTGGAGCGAATTTCCAGTCTGGTTCTGGTGTCTGCAGAACGCAGCGCGGCGCTGCCGGATGCCAGCCGTCTGGTGAGCGGAGGCGGGGTGGTTCTGGCTGCACCGGAGCCGGTTCTCCGCCAGTTTCAGAAGCTGGAGCAGGAGAGTATCGGGGCGATTTACATCGCTGATCCTCAGGGGAATGTGATGATGGCGTACCCGCTGGTTGAGGGCAAAACGCAGGTACTGGCTCAGGGCAAGGACATACTTCGCGATCTCAAACGTTTACTCAAAGTTTCCAAGATAGGCTGATGGAGCATATCTCATGTGCTCAGTCTCAAAAGCTAAGGAGTGGCGATGTTTCCGACGGTTTCTTCTCAATCCCGCCAACCGGACCGACTGTTGACCTGGCTGGTTGGTCTGACTTTTCTGCTGGCTGTGACCGTGATTGCGCTGGGCGCCTATACCCGGCTGACGGAAGCCGGGCTGGGGTGTCCGGACTGGCCCGGCTGTTATGGTTTTCTGAGTGTGCCGCAAACGGATGCCCAGCACGCCATGGCCCGGCAGGCGTTTCCTGAGCACCCGGTGGAAGTTCACAAAGCCCGGAATGAAATGCTGCACCGCTATGTGGCGGGCTCTCTGGGACTGCTGATTCTGGCGATCAATCTGCTGGCCTGGCGTCGAAGTGACCGGCCGCGTCGGTTACCGCTGGTTTTACTGGGAATCGTGTTCGGTCAGGCCATGCTGGGGATGTGGACCGTGACCATGGCCCTCAAGCCTGTGGTGGTCATGGGTCATTTGTTGGGTGGGTTTACGACGGCCAGCCTGTTGCTGGTGCTCTGGCTGCGGCTGGTTAATGCTAATCGGACAGCCAGCCGGGCACGAGCGACCGGTGCGCCCATTCCCTTTGGTGTCCGGCGGCTGGCGGTGGCTGCACTGGTGGTGGTGGCGCTGCAAATTGCTCTCGGCGGCTGGACGGCTGCCAACTACGCCGCAGTGGTCTGTACCCAGTTGCCGGTCTGTGAAGTGGACTGGGTCAGCAAGTTTGATATCACGGCCTTTGAGCCCTGGCAGCCGGGGTTTCAGACCTATCAGTATGGCGTGCTGAATTTTGACCAGCGGGTGTCTATTCATGCGGCGCACCGGATCGGCGCCATGATCACGACGCTGGTGGTGCTGTTGCTGGGCTGGCGGCTGTGGCGAATAGGCTGGCGCCGTCATGCGATGGCAGTGATGCTACTGCTGGCTGTGCAGGCCGGGCTGGGGGTAACCAATGTGCTGGCCAGTCTGCCCTTGCCGGTTGCTGTCGCCCATAACCTCGGCGGATTGTGTCTGTTGCTGGGGATGCTTGCGACTTGTCTGGTGTTGTATCGTGCGCGTCCGGTCGTGAGGGAGGAGAGCGCAGCAACTTTATCTCAATCAACAATATCTCAATCAACAATGAACCACGACAGGTTAACCGGGCAAAGATCCAGACAGGGAACTTTGAACGGCATGACGCCGAAGTCGGGCTGACACCCGCAGGATGATTCAGGGAGGAAAGGAATATGGCGAAATCACAGATACTGGAACAGCGCCAGATAGCTTTGTCTGGCCGCCACTGGCGTCAGATCGGCCGCGATTACCTGATCATGACCAAGCCGAAGGTTGTCGCCATGCTGCTGTTAACCGCACTGGTGGGAATGTGCCTGGCGGTGCCCGGTATTCCGCCGTTGAAGGCTGTGCTGCTGGGGTTATTCGGGATTGGTTTTCAGTCGGCCGCTGCCGCGGCGCTGAATCATGTGCTGGACCGGCAGCTCGACGCCAAAATGGCACGCACGCATCATCGCCCGCTGGCCCGGGGACGGGTGCCGACCCTCAATGCCGTGATCTTTGCAACCCTGCTGATGGTCATTGGCTTTGTCTTGCTGTGGCAGTTGAATGCACTGACGGCCTGGCTGACCTTTGCCAGTCTGGTGGGGTATGCACTGGTTTATACGGTCTGGCTCAAACACGCGACGCCTCAGAATATCGTCATCGGTGGTCTGGCGGGGGCTGCCCCACCGCTGCTTGGCTGGGCGGCGGTCACCGGCCAGTTTGATCCCCATGCGCTGCTGCTGGTGATGCTGGTGTTTGCCTGGACCCCGCCGCATTTCTGGGCGCTGGCCATTCATCGGCGGGATGATTACGCCAAGGCTGATATTCCGATGCTCCCGGTGACGCATGGCATCGCTTTCACCAAAACCATGGTGCTGCTTTATACCCTCTTGCTGACGCTGACCGGCCTGCTGCCCTGGCTGACCGGCATGAGCGGTTTGTTGTACCTGATCGGCAGTCTGGCTCTGAATCTCGGATTTGTGGGTTATGCCCTGAAGCTGAAGTTTGCCGATCAGCCCGGTCATGCCTGGGCGACATTCAAATACTCGATCTGGCATCTGCTGGGGCTGTTTCTGGTGCTGCTGGCCGATCACTGGCTGATGGTGGTTCTGCAATAATCAGGCGATGGCCGGCGGTGAATTGTCTCGCTGCCAGCGAACCTTTACACTCTGCGGCTGAAGTATTTGAAGAATCATGGAGTTCCCGTGCTGGCCGCATTAAAAGATGTCACTCTTCACCGTCAGGTTTTCGCACTGGCGCTTCCCATGGTCTTATCGAATATCACGGTACCGCTGCTCGGGCTGGTGGATGCTGCGGTGATCGGTCATCTGGAGCATGCCTGGTATCTGGGCGGAGTGGCCATCGGCGGCACCATGATCAGTGTGACCTTCTGGCTGCTCGGATTTCTGCGGATGGCAACCACCGGGCTCTGTGCTCAGGCGTATGGCGCCAGCAATAAAAAAGCTCAGGCGATGGTGTTGTTGCAGGGGCTGGCGCTGGCCTGGGGACTGGCGTTACTGCTGATCCTCTGCCACCGCCTGATCGCCGGGACGGTGTTCCATTTCAGTGATGCCAGTGACGCCGTGAAAACCTATGCGGATCAGTATTTCTCCATCCGGATTTGGGGTGCCCCGGCAGCTCTGGCGAATTTCGTGATCATGGGCTGGCTGCTGGGCAGTCAGAATGCCCGTTTGCCGATGTGGTTACTGATCATCACCAACAGTATGAACATTTTGCTGGATGTGGTGTTCGTTCTCGGGCTGGGCTGGCAGGTGAAAGGGGCGGCGGCAGCATCGGTGATTGCAGAGTACAGCGGGATGGTGCTGGGCTTGTCTTTTGTATCACGTCAGTGGCTGGTTCACGCGCTGCCGGATTGGCGCAAACTGCTGAATCAGGTCGGTCAGGGGGTTGATCGCTTGCTTCGTCTCAACCGGGATATTTTTCTGCGGAGCTTGTGCCTGCAACTGGCATTCAGTTTTATGACCTTTCAGGGGGCGAGTCTGGGCGATAATGTCGTGGCTGCCAATGCGGTGCTGATGAGCTTCCTGATGCTGGTGTCCTATGGGATGGACGGTTTTGCCTACGCAATGGAAGCCATGGTCGGGAAGGCAATTGGCGCCAGAAACCGGGATGCACTCGGGCGGACTCTGATCAGCACGACATTCTGGAGCCTGGTCATTGCTGTGCTGATGACACTGGCCTTTTCATGCTTTGGTCCGCAAATCATCAGTCTGATTTCCGATATTCCCGCGGTTCAGTCAGAAGCTTCCCGTTACTTGCCCTGGCTGGCGGCTGTGCCTTTGGTCTCGATGTGGTGCTTCTTGCTGGATGGTATTTTCATCGGAGCGACCCGGGGGCGGGAAATGCGGAACAGTATGTTCGTGGCGACCTGTACATTCTTTCTGATCTGGCAATTATTCCACAGCTTCGGAAACCATGCGCTGTGGGCAGCAATGTTGGCGTTTCTTGGCATGCGCGGTCTGTCGCTGGCGGCTATTTTTGTCTATCAGTGGCAAAAAAATATTTTTCTTGAAGAGGCCAGTGCCAACAAATAGTTAGCATATTTTATGCTGCTTAATCCATCAGGATCTGTTTAATCATCTGTCCTTTCTCATTGAAAGTGTTTAAAATATAGCCTGTTTTTTGATTTGACAGGTTGAAAATGAAACGAAAATTCGGTGCTTTTTTATTGCTTATTATGAGCTTAGGCTGGTGTTTTCATGCGAGTGCCATGCCGTCCGGTTCCAAAATTTCAGTGACGGCTACGGCCTATAATTCGCTGTCTTCCCAGACAGACGGGAACCCTTCCATTGCTGCCTGGGGAGACCGGCTCAAACCGGGAATGAAGGCAATTGCAGTCTCCCGGGATCTGCTGAGAATGGGCCTGAAACACGGTTCCAAAGTAAAAATCTCCGGTCTGCCGGGTGAATATGTGGTGCTGGATAAAATGCACCGTCGCTGGTCAAAGAAGATTGATATCTACATGGGGCGCGATGTGAGAGCGGCCAAGAACTGGGGCCGACGAAAGGTAACCATCACGGTCGTCGAAGCCTGATACGCAAAATACCTAGCCGAATAATCAACGACATTATCCTGATAGGCATTAAGCGAAGTACAAAGCAGACAGACAGCAAAAAAGCCACAGTTGCGGCTTTTTGTTTATCTGTTGTTGAGCGGGTCAGTGTAGGGAGCTTACCCGATTCAACTCAGTAGTAAGAGTGATCGCCGCGTGCGTGTTCGGTCACATCGCGCACACCGGTCAGTTCACCGCTGAACTCGGCCAGCAGCTGTTTTTCGATCCCTTCTTTCAAGGTCACGTCGACCATTGAACAGCCATTACAACCGCCGCCGAACTGCAGAATTGCCACGCCGTCTTCGGTGATTTCTGACAGGGATACATGACCGCCGTGTCCTGCCAGCTGCGGGTTGACCTGAGTCTGGATCACATAGTCCACGCGCTCCATCAGCGGTGCGTCGTTGGACACTTTGCGGACTTTGGCGTTCGGTGCTTTCAGGGTCAGCTGAGAGCCCATTTTGTCGGTGACAAAATCGATCTCTGCATCTTCCAGAAATGGCAGGCTCAGCTCATCGATATAAGCAGAAAACATGTTGAACTTCAGTTCAGTGTCACTGGCTTCGATGGCTTCCGGCGGACAGTAAGATACGCCGCATTCAGCGTTCGGGGTACCCGGGTTGACCACGAAGACACGGATGTTGGTGCCTTCCGGCTGCTGGGCCAGCAGCTTAACGAAATGCTGTTGCGCAGTTTCTGAAATAGTAATCATAGACACGACGTTATACCTGACTTAGTAAGCGTAAAACTTATTCTACTCTCTGGCGCGGGAACACGCACCCATGAATCTTGTGTGGTTTTTTTGAACAGCAGCCCGTCTCGCCTCCGGATCAGCGCTGATGCGGGGTGAATCCCAGGCAATACACATCAATCCGGCTGACGTGTTGCTGTCTGAGCAATTGTGCCAGAACCGACACCGTACTGCCGGTAGTGACGACATCGTCCACCAGGGCGACGTGCGCCGGCCACGTTCTACTATTCAGTATAAATGCCTGCCGCAGATTCTGCAGACGGGCCTGCCGGGTCAGCTGATGCTGAGGGCGGGCCCATTGTGTCCGTCGCAAAGCCCGATTGTCGGTTTCCCCGCCCGTCAGTGCCGCGAGTGCATCCGCCAGCAGGGCACTCTGGTTGAACCCTCGCATCAGGCGTCGCCAGGGATGCATGGGAACCGGCAGCAGCAGGGGCGCGGGATCGGTAAGCTGCGCGGCCAGTAACCGGGCCAGTGGCTGACTCAGCCAGAACTTGCGCTGAAACTTGTACTGCTGGATCAGACGATTCAGCGGAAACGCATATTCACCCAGCCGGACAAGGCGATCCCAGGACGGTGGCTGGCGCAGGCAGTAGCCGCAGTGAGGGACTGGCTCCGGGGCCGTGGCTCCGCATCGGTGGCAGTACGGTGGCTGAGGCAGGCTGGTCAGACAGGGCTGACACCACAAGTGATCGCCGTCACGCAGTGGTAAACGACAGAGTGCGCATTGCTGGTTTGGCCAGCGAAAGATTGATCTTACGGCCACAGGGGATAACATCCTTGCCATCCGGTTTTTTGGTAAAGGAAGTGTACATGGCGGCATCGGTCTACTGGCAAACATTCGGTCTCGAGACGGGACAGAGTTCCGATCTGGTTCTCATTCACGGCTGGGGAATGAACGGCGCCGTGTGGCAGCATCTGGTCCCACAGCTGGAAAGCCGCTACCGGATTCACGTGGTGGATATGCCGGGCTATGGTCACAGTGCTGCGGTTTCAGCCGGGACCGTCGAAGCGATGGCGGAATCTTTGCTGCACGGTGCGCCGGAAGAAGCCGTCTGGCTGGGCTGGTCACTCGGTGGTCTGGTCGCCAAGCAGGCGGCACTGATGGCCCCGGCACGTGTCAGTAAGCTGGTCACCGTTGCGAGTTCTCCCTGTTTTGCGGCCACGGACGACTGGCGCGGGATTAAACCTCAGGTTCTGAGCGATTTCCAGCAGCAGCTCAGTGAAGATTTTGCCCTGACCGTCGAACGCTTTATGGCGTTGCAGGCCATGGGGAGTCCCACGGCCCGACAGGATATCAAACAGCTCAGGCAGGCTGTGCTGTCTCGTCCGCAACCGTCACCGGCAGCGCTGGCGCAGGGGCTGGAGATGTTGGCTGAAGTGGATTTACGCAAACATCTGACTCAGATTCGCCAGCCCTGGCTGCGTCTGTATGGCCGGCTGGATGGTCTGGTACCGGCAAAAGTGGCCTCGGATATGGATCTGCTGGCGCCGGATTCTCAGAAAATGATGTTTACCAAGGCATCACATGCACCTTTTATTTCCCATCCGGAAGATTTCATCGGTGCGCTGCAAGCCTTTATGGAGGAATCGCTGCCGGAGACTGCCGCGACCACTCCGGTATAAAGATTAAAGTCTGTGATTGGGTGGCCGATAATCTTTGAATCATGGCGTTTTTTTCTGCCATGATAAAGGTATCAGTGAGGCGCACGGCGGCATGGGCTTGAGTGCGCAGGATGAGTGACAGTGTTGCAGTCTGAAGGAGTCACCAAAACATGATCGTGTCGCCCCTGAATGCCGGTATACCGACACTGGCGCCGTCGGTGAATCCGATGACCGAGCAGGCTGCGCGGGACAATAAGGTCCGCGAAAAAGTCCGCCCGGCCACTGCAAGCCTGGCTTCTGGCAGTGAACCGTCACTGAAAGGCGATGAGAAGCAGATGAAGCGTCCCGGCTGGGATCCCAGTGAGCATCCGGATTATGAAGCACTGGATGTTGCCCATCATCAGGGCTACGGTTATCAGCAGGAATTTGAGCAACTGGTTCTGGCGCTGTCGGCTGACAATTATCTGAAAGATGTCAGCGAGCTGGGTTACAGCATGCACATCCGCCTGCCCCGGGCACTGCTTGAAGAGCTGGGGAAAATCAGTCAGATGGAACGCGTACGCAGCGTGATCCGTTTTAAATATGCACAGTCGACGGTGCCAAATCCACCGACGGAAATGCTGAAGATTGTCTGAGCGCAGCGGATATAAAAAAGGCGGGTCGAAACCCGCCTTTTTTGTTTGTTCCGTGTGAATGTTATTTCTTCGCTTTGGCAAAGGCCGCAGCAAAGGCACCACCCATGGCGCTGTTGCCCGGCTGGTTGTCACGTTGCTGGCGGGGCGCATGGCGCTGGTCGTTCTGACGGGTGCCGCCTTTCGGCTTGCGCTCGGCTTCCTGACCCGGCTCATCACTCAGGCGCATCGACATGCCGATTCGCTTGCGCTGCAGGTCGACTTCCATCACTTTCACTTTCACAACGTCACCGGCTTTCACCACTTCTCGCGGATCCGAAACAAACTTGTCCGACAGCGCAGAAATGTGGACCAGGCCATCCTGATGAACGCCGACATCGACGAATGCACCAAAGTTGGTCACATTGGTGATCACGCCCTCCAGCACCATGCCCGGCACCAGATCCTTCACCTCATGGATGCCTTCGGCAAAGGTTGCGGTTTTGAACTCAGGACGTGGGTCACGGCCCGGTTTGTCCAGCTCACCAATGATGTCGGTCACAGTCGGCAGGCCGACTTCTTCTGTGGTGTAATCGGCTGCTTTCAGGCCGCGCAGGAATTCACTGTTGCCAATCAGCGCATCCAGCGGCTTCCCGTTTTTAGCCGCGATGTTTTTGACGACATCATAGGATTCCGGGTGAACCGCCGAAGCATCCAGCGGGTTCTTGCCGTTCATAATCCGCAGGAAACCGGCACACTGTTCGAACGCTTTCGGCCCCAGACGCGGCACTTTTTTCAGCGTGGTGCGGGCATCAAAGCGGCCGTGCTCGTCACGATAAGCCACGATATTGCTGGCAATAGTCGATGACAGACCGGCAACTCGGGTCAGCAGGGCAGGTGAGGCCGTATTCACATCTACACCGACGGCGTTCACACAGTCTTCGACCACGGCATCCAGACGTTTCGCCAGATTGCTCTGGCTGACATCGTGCTGGTACTGGCCCACACCGATGGATTTCGGATCGATTTTCACCAGCTCCGCCAGCGGGTCCTGCAGGCGTCGGCCAATGGAGACTGCACCGCGCAGCGACACATCCAGATTCGGGAACTCGTTGGCGGCCAGTTCAGATGCGGAGTACACCGATGCACCGGCTTCGCTGACCATGACGCTCTGAACCTTCAGATTGTTGTCTTTCAGCAACTGGGCGACAAAGCTGTCTGTTTCACGTGAAGCAGTCCCGTTCCCGATCGCAATCAGATCGACATTGTGTTTGGTGATCAGTGCCAGCACCGTGGCGGCCGACTGAGCCACCTGTTTCTGAGGCTGATGCGGATAGATGGTGGCGGTATCGACCAGTTTACCTGTGCTGTCGACGACGGCCACTTTACACCCGGTACGCAGGCCCGGGTCGAGTGCCAGTGTCATGCGCGGACCGGCAGGTGCGGCCATCAGCAGATCTTTCAGGTTATCCGCAAAGACCTGCATCGCGCCGTCTTCAGCTTTCTCGCGCAGGGCCGCCATCAGCTCGGTTTCCATGTGCATCAGAATCTTGATGCGCCAGGCCCAGCTGATCACCTGCTTGCGCCAGCTGTCTGCTGGCTGGCTGCCCAGATTCACGCCGTAGTGATCGGCAATCATGACTTCACAGTAAGAGCCGCGCACACCTTCTTCCTGATTCGGATCGGCATTCAGTGCCAGCTGCAGGACACCTTCATTGCGGCCGCGGAACATGGCCAGTGCCCGGTGTGACGGGACCTGAGACAGCTTTTCATTGTGCTCAAAGTAGTCTTTGAATTTCGCGCCTTCCTGCTCCTTGCCTTCCACCACACGGGCGGTCAGCTCAGCATTGGATTGCAAGTGGCGGCGGATTTTATCCAGCAGGGCTGCGTCTTCCGCGAAACGTTCCATCAGAATGGCACGCGCGCCGTCCAGCGCGGCTTTGGTATCGGCCACACCTTTGTCGGCAGACACATAGCTTGCCGCACTATTTTCCGGATCGTTTTCCGGTTGTGACCACAGCAGGTCAGCCAGCGGTTCCAGACCGGCTTCAATCGCGATCTGGCCCTTGGTGCGGCGCTTGGGTTTATACGGCAGGTACAAGTCTTCCAGCCGGGTTTTACTGTCGGCCGACAGGATTTCGGCTTCCAGTGCCGGGGTCAGTTTGTCCTGCTCAGAAATCGATTTGAGGATCACCTGACGGCGGTCTTCCAGCTCGCGTAAATAGCCCAGACGGGACTCCAGATTACGCAGTTGGGTATCGTCCAGCCCGCCGGTAACTTCTTTCCGGTATCGGGCGATGAAAGGGACGGTGTTGCCGTCATCGAGTAGCGCCACGGCTGCGGCAACCTGCTGCGTGTTGACATTCAGCTCAGACGCAATCAGGTGATTGATACTCGCGGTCATAGAATTCCTTTGGATACAGTTTTTCTCAGGTGGCCCATCTAACCATAATTCCGCACGTCAGTCAGCGTTCTTGCGCCCGCAATATGTCAGGAGTTTGCCAGCTTCGCGGTCAGGTGTGATCTTTGTGCAGGCGTGAACGGCTGTCTATTCACAAAAAGTGGGAAGATATTTCATCCGCCGGGTCTCTGGTCAGAAGAATAATGGTGAAAAATACACTGTATTTTTGAATGTGGGGTGAAGGCTCATCACGATATTTACGTCAGCAGGTTATTTATTTTAGATTTGTCTTAACTAATGTTGTGGTTTTAATTTTGTGAATATTATTTCTATTTTGTTTCGATTTTATTTTTATGTGTTCATGTAAATAAATTTTTCAGTTTATTCCGAATGATTTTTTTGATTACTCTGTAATTAGCCATACCTAATCTATTTTTATGCACACCAATAGCAATATTATTTTTTATTCATGGGTTGATATGCTGCTCATCCGAAAAATGAATGGCACATGACAGCGATATTGTGCTCTCGAGAGCTGGTCGTGTTTGTGGAAACAGGGGGAATCTATTTCAGCGCTGAGTTGAATGATTGAGGCGTGATGAGATTTTTAGTGTCTGAGAATATTCAGCCTTATTTTGTTCTTTGTAAATATATTCTGTTCGGGGAATCATGAAAAGTAACTGGTATTTTAGAGCGTTGATATTTTGTTTGGGGTGAAATGCGACTCACTTCATTGAATTTATTAAATGTGTTTTTTCATTATTGACAGAATGTCTGGCAAAAGGCATTTCTTTTTCGCACAGATGCAGCACCAGAAATATCGAACTCCCAATAAAGTAATCACAGTAAAGAATTAATTTGAACAAATCTGAAACCTTATTGGTTTTCGGAGAGTTGTACATTGCAGTTGTTCTGGTGTTGCTTTGTCACCCTGTATTCCAGACTCAATGCAGAGATGAAAATGATCAATCGGATGCTTTCGCGGTGATGGCAGGTGTCCTGGAATTGTGGCGTTTCATCTGCATAGCCATGGCTGCAGTCATCAATATTTATTCGCTCCGCTGATGAAAACCAGTGCGCAATGAATGATTCATGCATTAGAAGGATATTATTTTGTTTCCTCAGACTTTTTCTTTGCACCCAACTCAAGAAAACATCTTTTACGATCAGGCGCTGACTCCATTGAGTACTCGGTACAATGTCGGGGCTTATACGTTAGCAAACCATATTGATCCTCTGATTCTGCAGCGTGTCTGGTCACTGTTGGTGGCGAATCTGGATGCACTGCGTCTCACCTTCAGTGTTTCTGCTGATGGTGAGGTGCGGCAAACCCTGTCACCTGAGACCGGGGACGATACAGTTCGTCTCGTGGATTTCAGTGCCAGTCCGACGCCTAAAGCGGATGCAGAGCTTTGGTTGAGCCAGGATATGGCGCAGCCATTCGACTATCTCGGAGACAACCTCCATCAGCTGACGTTGATCCGGTTGGACAATCAAATCTGTTATCTCTTTATCAAACTGCACCATTTAATTTGTGACGGTCTGGGGATGTACCAGCTTCAGCAGTATGTACACCAGCTTTATCAGGACATTGCGAACCAGCAGAACCACGAGTGGCTGAGTGATCTTCCCCAGTATCAACCCGCTGTTGAGCGAGCCAGAGAGTATCTGAGTTCATCCCGATGTCAAAAAGATCAGGACTATTGGACGGCGTTTCTGCAGCAGCATGACATGACTTGCCTTTCCGCTCGGTATTCTGAGAAAGGGAGTCATTATTCAATCCAGGCTTTGCCGGAGTCATTAAAGTTTGCAATGCAGGATTACTGCGAACAACACGGTGTGACGATGCAGGCGATGTTGTTTGGCGCAGTGAGTGTGGTGCTGTCACGGATGATCGGTCAAACTGAGCTCTGTTTCAGTACGGTGACCCATGGCAGGCAAGGACATCAGGGTATGCAGGTTGTCGGGATGCATTCAAATGATTATCCGGTTGCGATGACGGTGACACCGGAGGCGGTCAGTCTGGATTATATTCAAGCTTGCATGCGAACACTCAAAAGTGCCTTGCGTTATTGCAGATACCCGGCAGCCCACCTGAGTCGGCTCGCGCGTGAGCATGGAGCAACGCTACCGAATGTAACCATAAACTATGAAGCTTTTGCTAAAGAATGTGTAGGACATCATCTCACGCGAGTGTACGAGCAAGATATCAGTCAGGCACTTTTACTGAGACTGAAAGATTATGGTAGTGACAGCCCGTTCGTCATATCAGCCCATGTTCTGGATGCTTTTTTCACACCAGAAGAAAGTCAGGCGTTTATCGGGCGGGTGGTGAAAGTGTTATCGACCTTGATTGAGCAACATGACACGCGTATCCGTGATATTGACTTGGTTTCAGACTCTGAAAGACACACCCTGCTGACCACCTTCAACCAGACGGAAGCGCCTTACCCGCAGGACCAGAGTCTGGCGGCGCTGTTCGAAGCGCAGGTGGCACGAACACCGGACAACATCGCACTGGTGTTTGAGGGGCAGTCCCTGACTTACCGTGAACTGAACAGTAAAGCCAACCAGTTGGCACGGCAGATCCGGCAGACATACCGGGCGTCTCATCAGGCCGAATTGTCTGCGGACACACTGGTCGCGCTGTATTTGGATCGAAGCCCGGAGATGGTTATCAGTATGCTGGCGGTGCTGAAAGCGGGGGCGGCTTACGTACCCATCTCGCCGGATTACCCGGCAGAGCGGAGCGCATTCATTTTAGAAGACACCAAGTCGCCGCTGGTGATCACTCATGGCCCGCAGCAGGCGAATGTCGACGCGCTTCTGTCGGGCGGACATGCTGCGCAGATGCTTCTGGCGGACAGCGATGCGTTGCAGACATTGCCGGACAGCAACCTGGGCAGCGGGCCGTCACCGGCCGATCTGGCGTATGTGATTTATACCTCGGGAACCACAGGCCAGCCGAAAGGGGTGATGGTGGCGCATCAAAATGCCGCACATCTGATTCAGGCCCAGCAATCGCTGTTTCAGACGTCGCAGCGCCAGTATGCCTTGTGGTTTGCATCCTATGTGTTTGACGCCTCGGTGTGGGAAATATTTGTAAGCCTGACTAGCGGGCTGAAGGGCTATCTGTGTGCTGAGCATGAGCGGAATGCCACACAGGTGGCCGAGGTGATTGAGCGGGAGGGCATCGATTTTGCGACCCTCCCGCCTGCAGTGCTGTCACTGATGACAGAACGGACCTTCCCGTCACTGTCGGTGCTGATTTCGGCTGGGGAGTCTCCTTCCGATAGCCTGCTGGCGCATTTCAGCCAGCACAGTCAGGTTTTGAATGCTTACGGACCGACTGAAAGCACGGTGTGTGCCAGCGCGAAGTTATACCAGCCGGGGGATATCGCCAATAATATCGGTGCGCCTATCAGCAATACCCAGCTGTATGTGCTGGATGAGCATCAGCAGCTGCTGCCGCTGGGTGCGGTCGGTGAACTGTACATTGGCGGGGCTGGTCTCGCCCGGGGCTACCTCAACCGTCCGGCACTGACGGCGGAGCGTTTTATTGCCAATCCGTTTGCGACGGATACTGATCATGAGAAGGGGTATACCCGGCTGTACCGCACTGGGGATCTGGTGCGCTGGCTGCCGGACGGCAACCTGGAATATCTGGGCCGGAACGACCATCAGGTGAAGATCCGGGGTTACCGGATTGAGCTGGGCGAGATTGCCAGCGTGCTCAGTGCTGAGCCGAGTGTGCAGCAGGCGGTGGTGGTCGATCTGGACCGGGAAGGTAGCCAGGTACTGGCGGCCTATGTGGTTCCGACTTCAGAAGCGGTGGATACCGAGGCGCTGTGTCAAAGTCTGTCGGCCCAACTGCCGAAATATATGGTGCCGGGCAGTATCACACAGATAGAGAAACTGCCGCTGACGATTAACGGCAAGCTGGACCGCCGGGCATTACCTGCGCCGGTGTGGGTGAGTGAAGACAGTTACCGGGCGCCGCGCAATGCAATGGAAATGCAGCTATGTCAGGTTTGGCAGCAGGTGCTCGGGGTTGAGCGGGTCGGCATTGACGATAACTTCTTCCGGTTAGGGGGAGACTCGATTCAGGCGATTAAGCTGACGGCGGCCATGCGTGCCCGGCTGAATACAGATGTGCCGCTGGCGACACTCTTTGGTCAGCCAACAGTGGCGGGGTTAAGTGCACAGCTGAATGCTTTGTCGGAGATGATTGAGATCCCGGCGCTGGCATTAGAGAGCTATCCGTTGTCCTTTGCTCAGGAGCGGATGTTATTTATTGAGGACTTTGAACAGGGAACATCCGCCTATCACATTCCGCAGCTGTTCCAGTTAGCGAGCGCAGATGTATTACCGGCACTGTGTCAGGCACTGCACATCGTGGCAGACCGCCACCCGGTGCTAAAAAGCGTCTATGGCTACGATGAGCGAGGCGTGGGTTATCAGCGTGTTGGGTCTGATGCGTTGGCGGTCACGACGACGGTTCTGACCGATGATGCTGCACTGGAAGCGGCTGTCCGTGCCGACATCGGCATGCCTTTTTCCTTGCGGGAAGCCCCGGGGATGCGTGTGCATCATTACGTGGTGGACGGGGATGAGCACCAGGAAGCGCAGCATTACCTGTTGATGCTCTGGCACCACATCGCAATGGACGGCTGGTCTGTTGAAGTCTTCTTCCGTGAGCTCAGCGAAGCCTATCAGGCGCTGCTGGAAGATCGTGCCCCAAGCCTGCCCGAGCTGCCGATCAGTTACGGTGACTATGCGCACTGGCAGCGGGAATACCTGCTGGGGGCGGTAAGGGAGCAACAGCTGTCTTACTGGCAGGATGCGCTTAGCGGCTATGAGACACTCAACCTGCCGACGGACAAGTCAAGGCCAGCCGCACTGGATTATGCAGGGCAGAACCTTCACTTTAGTCTGCCTGTCGAGGTCTCTACAGCGCTGAAAGCGCTGGCCAAAGCCCGGGGGACGACTCTGTATACGGTGCTGCTGAGTGCCTTCAGTGTCTTGTTGTCGAAGTACAGTCATCAGGAAGATATTTTACTGGGAACCCCCACGGATAACCGTCATCACAGCCAAACTCAAGGGCTGATCGGGATGTTTGTGAATTCTCTGATACTGCGGACGCAGGTGAAATCTGGAGATACCATCGCAACATTGATTGATGAGACTCACGCCGTGGTAACCGGAGCCAAAGCCCATCAGGACCTGCCGTTCGAGCAGTTGGTGGATGCGCTGGGCGTAACGCGGGATCCGAGTCGTCATCCGCTGTTCCAGGTGATGTTCAGTATGCAGTCCTTTGATGATGGGGGATTCAGTCACAGCAACTTGCCGCTGAGTCCGGTCGCTGCGACGGCAGTCGATTTCAGCCCGGCGAAATATGATCTCAGCCTGTTCCTGGAAGAAGGAGAGAACGGGGGGCAGTCAGTGATCCGTGGTTCATTGAACTTTGCGACCCGCCTCTTTACGGAAGCAAGTATGTTCCGCCTGCTGAGTGGTTATCAAACGCTGCTGACGGTGTTTGCGGAGTCATCGGAGACCCGGATCTGCGAAATTGACCTGCTGTCTGATGAAGAAAAACACACTCTGCTGACCACCTTCAACCAGACCGAAGCGCCATACCCGCAGGACCAGAGTCTGGCGGCGCTGTTCGAAGCGCAGGTGGCAAGAACGCCAGATAACATTGCGCTGGTATTTGAGGGACAGTCCCTGACTTACCGGGAGCTGAACAGCAAAGCGAATCAGCTGGCGCGGCAGATCCGGCAGGTGTGCCGGGCGTCTCATCAGGCAGAAATACCGGCTGATACCCTGGTGGCGCTGTATCTGGACCGCAGCCCGGAGATGGTGTTCAGCATTCTGGCGGTTTTGAAAGCGGGGGCGGCCTACGTGCCCATCTCGCCGGATTACCCGGCCGAGCGGAGCGCGTTTATTCTTGAAGATACCCGGGCGCCGTTGCTCATCACCCATGCACCGCAGCGGGCGATCGTCGACGCTCTTCTGTCGGGCGGACAGGCTGCGCAGATGCTGCTGGCAGACAGCGAAGCACTACAGGCATTGCCGGACAGCAACCTGGGCAGTGGGCCGTCACCGGCCGATCTGGCGTATGTGATTTATACCTCGGGAACCACAGGCCAGCCGAAAGGGGTGATGGTGGCGCATCAGGGCGTGGTGAATCTGGCGTACTTCATGCGGGACAGTCATCAGCTGAATCCTCAGGCGAAGGTCTTGTGTTTTGCCAATTACGTGTTTGATGCATCGGTATATGAGCTGTTTCCATCCCTGATGTTCGGGTGTGAGTTGCATCTGGCCACATCAGTGATGCAACGTGATGAGCAGGCATTGCTGACATATCTGAATGAACACGAAGTCTCTAAGGCATTCCTGCCGACTGCGCTGTTCAACTATCTGGGGGATAAGCTCGCCGGGACATCCCTGAAAGTCTTGCATGTGGGTGGAGAATCGCTCAATCCGCTGGCCCAATTGCCGGTCGAAACCCTTTTCAATCAGTATGGTCCGACAGAGGCAACGGTCTGTGCGACTCAGAAAGCTGTGCTTCCGAATGACGTGAGTATTGGGCAGCCCATCAGCAACACCCAGCTGTATGTGCTGGATGAGCATCAGCAGCTGCTGCCGCTGGGTGCGGTGGGTGAGTTGTACATCGGCGGGGCCGGTCTGGCCCGGGGCTACCTCAATCGGCCTGAGTTGACAGCGGAGCGCTTCATTGACAACCCGTTTGCCACGGAAGCGGATAAGGCGAAAGGGTATACCTGGCTGTACCGCACCGGGGATCTGGTGCGCTGGCTGCCAGACGGCAATCTGGCATATCTGGGCCGGAACGACCAGCAGGTGAAAATCCGGGGCTACCGGATTGAGCTGGGCGAAATCGCCAGTGTGCTCAGCGCTGACCCGAGTGTCCAGCAGGCGGTGGTGGTCGACCTGGACCGGGAAGGCAGCAAGGTACTGGCGGCTTATGTGGTGCCGGGCGATGACAATGTTGATACCGAGTCATTGCGCCAGAGTCTGTCTGCACAGCTGCCGGAGTACATGGTGCCGGGCAGTATCACGTTGATTGATCAGGTGCCGCTTACCCTCAACGGCAAGCTGGACCGCCGGGCGCTTCCGGCGCCGGTGTGGGTGAGCGAAGACAGCTACCGGGCGCCGCGCAATGCGCTGGAAACCCAGCTGTGTCAGGTGTGGCAGCAGGTCCTCGGCGTCGAGCAGGTTGGTATCGACGACAACTTCTTCCGTCTGGGCGGGGATTCCATTGTCAGTATTCAACTGGTCAACAAGCTGCGTCAGGCCGGGTTCAGTCTGCAGGTGAAGACCCTTTTTGACCACCCGAGCATCAGCACGCTGGCGGGGGTGCTGTCAGAGGCGCAAGTGGCGGCAGAGATGCTCACCGAGCAGGGCGAACTCACCGGGACGTTTGGTTTACTGCCCATCCAGCAGTGGTTCTTCGAATGTGAGTGGCCGTTGCCACAACACTGGAATCAGGCCTTCATGGTCCGGATCCCCGGGGAAATTGCGCGGGTTGACATTGAGCGGGCGTTGGCGGCACTGGCTGCTCAGCACGATTGTCTGCGTACCCGCTTTACCAAAACTGCACAGGGGTATGAGCAATGTTACCAGCCTTCGGGCCGACAGCCTGCCCTGCAATCCCTGGACATCAGCGGGATGAATGAAGCGTCATTACAGCAGGCTCTGACCGATGTGCAGAGCGGATTTGATTATCACGCAGGGAACGTCTGGCAGGCAGCTCATCTGACCGGCTATGCCGACGGCAGCGCCCGGTTGTTTTTTGCGGCGCACCATCTGGTGATTGACGCGGTCTCCTGGCGGTTGATTGCGGAGGATATGCGCCTTCTGCTGAATGGGGAAGCGCTGCCGCCAAAAACCAGCAGTTACCGCCAGTGGGTTGATATGGTGCGGCATTACGGTGAGACGCACTCGGAGGAGGTGGCTTACTGGTCATCGGTGCTCTCTGCACCTGCGTTTGAACTGGCCCCGGCGGCACTCAGTGAACACAGGGCTGCGTTGTCCCCGGCCATGACTTCGGCGTTGCTGTCTCAGGCCGGGCAGGGATATCACACCCAAGTCAACGACTTGCTGCTCAGTGCGTTGGCGGTCGCGCTTTCGGAGACCTTCGGTCAGGCGGAGAACAGCATTCTTCTGGAGGGGCACGGCCGGGAGGCGATTGATGCACGAATTGATCTCTCCCGTACCGTGGGCTGGTTGACCACCATGTACCCGGTCAGACTGACGAGCGCACCGGCGATGGCTGATACCATCATTCAGACCAAAGAGATGTTACGGGCCATCCCGAACAAAGGGATCGGCTATGGCGCGCTGGCGGATCCGCTGGGTCAGCCCTTGCCCCGGGTCAGTTTCAACTATCTTGGGCAGCTCAGTGTCGGTGAAGCCGATACGCTGTGGTCGCTGACCAGTGAGCCGTGCGGCGTGATGGTTGCGCCGGAGAACCAGAGCCCCTTGTTGCTCAATATTAACGGCGCGGTGCAGGATGGCACACTGTCTTTTTATGTGCACTGCCGGTTAGGTGAAGCGCAGGGTGAGGCGTTTGCCCGGGCATTTGAGCTGGCGCTGTGCGCTGTGATTGATACCGCCTGCACCCAGGCTGTTCTGGGTGGCGTCCGAACGGCCAGTGATTATGGTCGGGGTGTGGTGTCTCAGTCTCAGTTGGCGCATTTACAGCAGCGTTATCACGGCATTGAAGCGATTTATCCGGCCAGTAGTTTGCAGCAGGGCTTTATTTATCATCAGCTCAGTCAGCCTGAGGATGACGCGTATTGCGTGCAGTTGCTGATGGATTACCACTGCACCCTGGATGTTGCGACCTACCGGGCGGCCTGGCAGCTGGCGGCGGAACGTTTCCCTGTCCTGCGGATGGCATTTGACTGGCAGGAAGCGCTGCTGCAGATTGTCCTGTCTCCCGCGGAAGCGAGTGGAGCACCGCTGGAGGTGGTAGATATCAGTCACTTGTCGGCAGCCGAACGAGATTTGGAAATCAAACGGTTGCAGCTGGCAGACCGGGTGAAAGGCTTTGACCTGACGCAGCCGGGGCTCTTCCGACTGACCCTGATCCGGCACCATGAGCACCATTACACCCTGCTGAAAACCGAGCATCACAGCATCGCAGATGGCTGGAGTGGTCCGGTGCTCTGGCAGGCGGTACATGGGTATTACCAGCAGCTGTGTCAGGGGCAAACACCCATGATCACCGCAGACGAGGCGTATGCCCGGACGCAGCAGTTCCATCTGTCCCATCAGGCGGAGACGGAGGCGTACTGGCTGATGCAGCAGTCTGCCTGGGACGGTGGGAATGACGTGACGCCGTTGCTGACCCACCCGGTGAACCTTGCAAATCTCAGGCAGATTGATCGCCCGGCAGTCCAGACACTGACTCTGGCCGAAACCCATTATCAGCAGTTGAAGGACACCTGTCAGCAGTTAGGCGTAACGCTCAACGTGGCGTTGCAGTTTGCCTGGCATAAACTCCTGCACACCTATACCGGAGACTCGCAGACTCTGGTCGGGACCACGGTCTCCGGGCGGGATGTGCCGGTTGAAGGCATTGAGCAGAGTGTCGGCCTCTATATTAATACCCTGCCGCTCTGTGTGGACTGGTCGGCGTCAGTCAACATTTCAGAAGTCTTACAGGGGATCCACCAGCAGGTGGCCGCCATCAACACCCATAGTGCCATGTCGCTGGCGAAGCTTCAGCAGAGCGGGGAGCGCTTGTTCCATTCGCTGATGGTGTTTGAGAACTATCCGGCGCCGGACACGGGTGCCCAGGCCGACGATTCGATTGCGAACCACATTGTTTTCCGGGATGCGATCGAGAAAGTGGATTATCCGCTGGCGGTGATGGGGTACGAACAAGGCCAGACTCTGGTGGTGAAACTCAGTTATGGTCTGGACTGGCTGGATGATGCACAGGCTCAGCGTCTGTTGCAGCAGGTTCAGGCGATCTTAATGGCGGTCGCCCGTGATCCGCATCAGCATCATGACGCGATCACGCTGCTCTCCACGGAGGAAAAACAGACCCTGCTGACCACCTTCAACCAGACGGAAGCCCCGTATCCGCAGGACCAGAGTCTGGCGGCGCTGTTCGAGGCGCAGGTGGCAAGAACACCGGACATCATTGCATTGGTGTTTGAGGGGCAGTCCCTGACTTACGGTGAGCTGAACAGCAAAGCCAATCAGCTGGCGCGGCAGATCCGGCAGGTGTACCGGGCGTCTCATCAGGCAGAGCTGCCGGCTGATACCTTAGTGGCGCTGTATCTGGACCGCAGCCCGGAGATGGTGATCAGTATTCTGGCGGTGTTGAAGGCTGGAGCGGCCTACGTGCCCATCTCGCCGGATTACCCGGCAGAGCGCAGTGCGTTCATTTTAAAAGATACCTGTGTGCCGCTGGTGATCACCCATGCACCGCAGCAGGCGAGCGTCGATGCTCTTCTGTCGGGGGGACATGCTGCGCGGATGATTCTGGCCGACAGTGACGCCTTGCAGGCATTGCCGGACAGTAACTTAGAAAGCGGCCCGTCGCCGGAAGATTTGGCCTATGTGATTTACACCTCGGGGACCACAGGTCAGCCGAAAGGGGTGATGGTAGCGCATCAGAGTGCGGGAAACACCCTGCAATCGATGCAGGCTGTTTATGATTTCGATCTTTCAGGAAGCCGGGTTTCCTGCTTCAGCCAGTACACCTTTGATGTGTCTGTTTCTGAAATGTTGAACAGTTTGCTTTTCGGTGGTGAGTTACATTTGCTGGGAGAATCGTGTCGGAGAGATCCGCATGTACTGAGTGCGTATATTGATGCGCAGGCGCTCAATATCCTGTATGTGCCGCCGGTGGTTCTGGCTGCGTTACCTCAGAAGCAGCATGCTTCTTTAAAGACAATCCTGTTTGCCGGTGAGTCCTGTGACCCTGAGGCTTGTTTGTACTGGCACCAACATTATGCGCTGTATAACTTTTACGGCCCGACTGAGGCGAGTATCTATGCGGCAGGGAAGTTAACGGAACGCCGGAACCTGAATGAGATTGGCCAGCCCATCAGCAACACCCAGCTGTATGTGTTGGATGAGCATCAGCAGTTGCTGCCGCGGGGTGCGGTGGGTGAGCTGTACATCGGCGGGGCCGGTCTGGCCCGGGGCTACCTCAACCGCCCTGAGCTGACGGCGGAGCGCTTCATTGCCAACCCGTTTGCCACGGAAGCTGACAAGGCGAAGGGCAATACCCGGCTGTACCGCACCGGGGATCTGGTGCGCTGGCTGCCAGACGGCAATCTGGCATATCTGGGCCGGAACGACCAGCAGGTGAAAATCCGGGGCTACCGGATTGAGCTGGGCGAAATTGCCAGCGTGCTCAGTGCTGAGCCGAGTGTCCAGCAGGCGGTGGTGGTCGACCTGGACCGGGAAGGCAGCAAGGTACTGGCGGCTTATGTGGTGCCGGGCGATGGCGATGTGGATACTGAGTCACTGCGTCAGAGTCTGTCGGCACAGCTGCCGGATTACATGGTGCCGGGTAGCATCACGGTTATAGAAAAACTGCCGCTGACGATTAACGGCAAGCTGGACCGCCGGGCGCTGCCAGCGCCGGTGTGGGTGAGCGAAGACAGTTACCGGGCGCCGCGTAATACGCTGGAAGCCCAGCTGTGTCAGGTGTGGCAGCAGGTCCTCGGCGTCGAGCAGGTTGGTATCGACGACAACTTCTTCCGTCTGGGCGGGGATTCGATTGTCAGTATTCAACTGGTCAACAAGCTCCGTCAGGCCGGGTTGAGCCTGCAGGTGAAAACCCTTTTTGACCACCCGACCATCAGCATGCTGGCGGGGGCATTGTCAGAGGCGCAAACTGCGGTGGAGATGCTGACCGAGCAAGGCGAACTCACGGGCTCGTTTGGTTTACTGCCCATCCAGCAGTGGTTCTTCGAATGTGACTGGTCGTCGCCACAACACTGGAATCAGGCCTTCATGGTCCGGATCCCCGGGGAAATTGCGCGGGTTGACATTGAGCGGGCGTTGGCGGCACTGGCTGCTCAGCACGATTGTCTGCGTACCCGCTTTACCAAAACTGCACAGGGGTATGAGCAATGTTACCAGCCTTCGGGCCGACAGCCTGCCCTGCAATCCCTGGACATCAGCGGGATGAATGAAGCGTCATTACAGCAGGCTCTGACCGATGTGCAGAGCGGATTTGATTATCACGCAGGGAACGTCTGGCAGGCAGCTCATCTGACCGGTTATGCCGACGGCAGCGCCCGGTTGTTTTTTGCGGCGCACCATCTGGTGATTGATGTGGTTTCCTGGCGGTTGATTGCGGAGGACATGCGCCTTCTGCTGAATGGGGAAGCGCTACCGCCGAAAACCAGCAGTTATCGTCAGTGGGTCGAGACGGTACGACATTACGGTGAGACGCACTCGGAGGAGGCGGC
This sequence comes from Photobacterium sp. R1, assembly GCF_054600795.1. NCBI lineage: Bacteria > Pseudomonadati > Pseudomonadota > Gammaproteobacteria > Vibrionales > Vibrionaceae > Photobacterium > Photobacterium sp. R1. Next base: position 173,562 of record NZ_BAAHZP010000008.1, on the reverse strand, counting down.
TTACTGGTCATCGGTGCTCTCTGCACCTGCGCTTGAACTGGCCCCGGCGGCACTCAGTGAACACAGGGCTGCGTTGTCCCCGGCCATGACTTCGGCGTTGCTGTCTCAGGCCGGGCAGGGATATCACACCCAAGTCAACGACTTGCTGCTCAGTGCGCTGGCCGTCGCGCTTTCGGAGACCTTCGGTCAGGCGGAGAACAGCATTCTTCTGGAGGGCCATGGCCGGGAAGCGATTGATGCACGGATCGATCTCTCCCGTACAGTGGGCTGGTTGACCACCATGTACCCGGTCAGACTGATGAGCGCACCGGCGATGGCTGATACCATCATTCAGACCAAAGAGATGTTACGGGCCATCCCGAACAAAGGGATTGGTTATGGCGCGCTGGCGGATCAGTTGAGTCAGCCTTTACCCCGGGTCAGTTTCAACTATCTTGGGCAATTGAGTGTCGGTGAAGCCGATACGCTGTGGTCGCTGACCAGTGAGCCGTGCGGCGTGATGGTTGCACCGGAAAACCAGAGCCCCTTGCTGCTCAATATCAACGGGGCGGTGCAGGATGGCACACTGTCTTTTTATGTGCACTGCCGGTTAGGTGAAGCGCAGGGTGAGGCGTTTGCCCGGGCATTTGAGCTGGCGCTGTGCGCTGTGATTGATACCACCTGTACCCAGGCTGTAGTGGGTGGCGTCCGAACGGCCAGCGACTATGGCCGGGGCGTGCTGTCTCAGTCTCAGTTGGCGCATTTACAGCAGCGTTATCATGACATTGAAGCGATTTATCCGGCCAGTAGTTTGCAGCAGGGCTTTATTTATCATCAGCTCAGCCAGCCTGAGGATGACGCGTATTGCGTGCAGTTGCTGATGGATTACCACTGCGCCCTGGATGTTGCGACCTACCGGGCGGCCTGGCAGCTGGCGGCGGAACGTTTCCCTGTCCTGCGGATGGCATTTGACTGGCAGGAAGCGCTGCTGCAGGTCATTTTGACCCCATCAGGCGCAGGCGAACCAGATATTGACGTCGTGGATATCAGCCACTTGCCGGAGGCGGCGCGTGAGGAGGAAATCAGACGTCTGCAGCAGGCTGACCGGGCGAAAGGCTTTGACCTGACGCAGCCGGGGCTCTTCCGACTGACCCTGATCCGGCACCATGAGACTCATTACACCCTGTTGAAAACCGAGCATCACAGCATCGCGGATGGCTGGAGCGGTCCGGTGCTCTGGCAGGCCGTGCATGAGTATTATCAGCAGTTCAGCCAGGGGCAAACACCCGTGATCACCACAGACAAGGCGTATGTCCGGACGCAGCAGTTCCATCTGTCCCATCAGGCGGAGACGGAGGCGTACTGGCAGGAACAGCGGTCTGCCTGGGAAGGGGGGAATGACGTGACGCCGTTGCTGACTCACCCGGTGAACCTTGCAAATCTCAGGCAGATTGACCGCCCGGCAGCCCAGACATTGACCCTGGCCGAAACCAGTTATCAGCAGTTGAAGGACACCTGTCAGCAGTTAGGCGTAACGCTCAACGTGGCGTTGCAGTTTGCCTGGCATAAACTCCTGCACACCTATACCGGAGACTCGCAGACCCTGGTCGGGACCACGGTCTCCGGGCGGGATGTGCCGGTTGAAGGCATTGAGCAGAGTGTCGGCCTCTATATTAATACCCTGCCGCTCTGTGTGGACTGGTCGGTGTCAGTCAACATTTCAGAAGTCTTGCAGGGGATCCACCAGCAGGTGGCCGCCATCAACACCCACAGTGCCATGTCGCTGGCGAAGCTTCAGCAGAGCGGGGAGCGATTGTTCCACTCGCTGATGGTGTTTGAGAACTATCCGGCGCCGGACACGGGTGCCCAGGCCGACGATTCGATTGCGAACCACATTGTCTTCCGGGATGCGATCGAGAAAGTGGATTATCCGCTGGCGGTGATGGGGTACGAACAAGGCCAGACTCTGGTGGTGAAACTCAGTTATGGTCTGGACTGGCTGGATGATGCACAGGCTCAGCGGCTGTTGCAGCAGGTTCAGGCGATCTTGCTGGCGGTCGCCCGTGATCCGCATCAGCATCATGATGCGATCACGCTGCTTTCCACGGAGGAAAAACACACCCTGCTGACCACCTTCAACCAGACCGAAGCCCCGTACCCGCAGGACCAGAGTCTGGCGGCGCTGTTCGAAGCGCAGGTGGCAAGAACGCCGGACAACATTGCGCTGGTGTTTGAAGGGCAGTCTCTGACTTATCGCGAACTGAACAGCAAAGCCAACCAGCTGGCCAGACAGATCCGGCAGATGTACCGAGAAACTCATCAGGTAGCGCTGCCCGCCGATACCCTGGTGGCGCTGTATCTGGATCGAAGTCCGGAGATGGTGATCAGCATTCTGGCGGTGCTGAAAGCGGGGGCGGCTTATGTGCCCATCTCGCCGGATTACCCGGCAGAGCGCAGTGCGTTCATTTTAGAGGATACTAAGTCGCCGCTGGTGATCACTCATACACCGCAGCGGAAGAAAGTTGAGGCGCTCGTGGCGACAGGACATGCGGCAACAATTGTTCTGGCGGACAGTGAGACATTGCAGGCACAGTCGGGCAGCAATCTGGACAGCGGACCGGCGCCGGAAGATCTGGCGTATGTGATTTACACTTCAGGGACCACAGGTCAACCGAAAGGGGTGATGGTGGCGCATCAGGGCGTGGTGAATCTGGCGTACTTCATGCGGGACAGTCATCAGCTGAATCCTCAGGCGAAGGTCCTGTGTTTTGCCAATTACGTGTTTGATGCATCGGTGTATGAGCTGTTTCCGTCCTTGATATTCGGGTGTGAGTTGCATCTGGCTACATCGGTGATGCAACGTGATGAGCAGGTACTGCTGGATTATCTGGCTGAGCATGAATTGACGAAGGCTTTCCTGCCGACTGCGCTGTTCAATTATCTGGGCGATAAGCTTGCCGGGACGTCCCTGAAAGTCTTGCATGTGGGGGGAGAATCGCTCAATCCGCTGGCTCAGTTGCCGGTCGAGACTCTCTTTAATCAGTATGGTCCGACCGAGGCAACGGTCTGTGCGACTCAGAAAGCTGTGCTTCCGAATGACGTAAGTATTGGGAAACCCATCAGCAATACCCAGCTGTATGTGCTGGATGGCAATCAGCAGCTGCTGCCGCTGGGTGCGGTGGGTGAGCTGTACATCGGCGGGGCCGGTCTGGCTCGGGGCTACCTTAACCGTCCGGAGCTGACGACAGAGCGCTTTATCGTCAATCAATTTGCGACGGAAGCCGACAAAGCGAAGGGCTATACCCGGCTGTACCGCACCGGGGATCTGGTGCGCTGGCTGCCGGACGGCAATCTGGAATATCTGGGTCGGAACGACCAGCAGGTGAAGATCCGGGGTTACCGGATTGAGCTGGGTGAAATCGCCAGTGTGCTCAGTGCTGAGCCGAGTGTCCAGCAGGCGGTGGTGGTCGATCTGGACCGGGAAGGCAGCAAGGTACTGGCGGCTTATGTGGTGCCGGGCGATGACAATGTTGATACCGAGTCATTGCGCCAGAGTCTGTCGGCGCAATTGCCGGAGTACATGGTGCCGGGCAGTATCACGTTGATTGATCAGGTGCCGCTGACCCTCAACGGTAAGCTGGACCGCCGGGCGCTGCCGGGGCCGGTGTGGGTGAGTGAAGACAGCTACCGGGCGCCGCGTAATGCTCTGGAAGCCCAGCTGTGCCAGGTGTGGCAGCAGGTACTCGGGGTTGAACGGGTCGGTATTGATGACAACTTCTTCCGTCTGGGTGGGGATTCGATTCAGGCCATCAAGCTGACAGCGGCCATGCGTACGCAGCTGAATGTGGACATTCCGCTGGCAACGCTCTTCGGTCAGCCCTGTATTGCCATGCTGTCTGAAAATCAGGTTTTTGATTCGCATGACGCGTTAATCACGATGCTGACGCCAAATTCGCAGGCTGAATCCTGCTTGTTCATGATTCATCCCGGAACTGCCAGCAGCGAAGTTTATGCGGCGCTCGCACAGTCCCTTTCTGAGGATTTTCATTGTATTGGCGTGAATAATTACAATTTGGTCATGCCATCTGCTGTGGAGTCATTACCCGCTTTAGCTGATATCTATTTGTCACAGATGACGAAATACAGATTGTTCGAGAAGCCTGTTCGCATTCTTGGTTGGTCATTAGGTGGTTTGCTGGCAATGGAAATCGCGTACCAGTTAGAGCAATACGGTGTGAAGGATATCAAGCTGTACCTGCTGGATACGGTGATTCAGTCACCGGCGTTGCAAGCATTACTACCGTCAATTTCAGAAAAAATTGCATTGATGACGGAGAAATATCAAAGAAGTGCTCTGGATCCTGAATATGTGAATAAAATCCTGCAAGCTGTCCCTGCTGAGTCCCGGATCAATCAAATGCCTGTGAGCGGTCAACTCCAACATACGCAGGTGACTTTGTTCAAAGCGATGCTGTCTGATCCTGATCTTCAGAGCGATAACAGTCTGGAATTTCAGCAATTGATTCTGAACACGCCGGACAACAATGTGGCTCAGTACACCAAGCAATCATTAACCACAATGAATATGCATGGTTGCCATCACAGCAACATGCTGGAGGATATCGAGATGTTGAAAACAGTCATCGTTCAATCAAGTTAAATCCGCGGGTGATTTAATGAGTTTGGCTCCCCTATTAAGGATGATGGGGGAGCCTTATTTGTCTTTATCCTTTCCGGCATTCCTTCACAGTGTTTTGAACGGGTGACTCGATGTCCGGCCGCTCAGCATCGTATAATCAAGACATTGAATCACAAAAGAGCACGACTGCATGAGAACCCCTTTGATCACCCGGGAAGGGTATAACCGTCTGAAACAAGAGCTGGATTTTCTGTGGCAGGAAGAGCGCCCGGAAGTGACCAAAAAAGTCACCTGGGCGGCGAGCCTTGGGGATCGTTCGGAAAATGCTGATTATCAGTACAACAAGAAGCGCCTGCGTGAGATCGACCGCCGGGTGCGATATCTGCGAAAGACACTGGAAAACGTCAAGATTGTTGATTATTCACCGGTGCAGGAAGGCAAGATCTTTTTCGGCGCCTGGGTTGAGGTGGAAAACGAAGCCGGTGCCAGCATGACATTCCGCATCGTCGGCTATGACGAGATTTTCGGCCGCAAGGACTACATTTCGATTGATTCGCCGATGGCCCGTGCCCTGTTGAAAAAAGAAGTCGATGACGAAGTGGTGGTGCGTACGCCGGACGGCGATAAAGTCTGGTTCGTCAATACGATAACCTACGTGAAGGACTAATCTGAAAGTGAAGCAGCCAGCACTGATCGTTCAGGCTGACATACTCAGTAACAATTTACTGGCGATCATTTGTGCACCAATTCAGTCAGAAAAGGCAGGGGTCGCGTAAAATACCGCCTCGGCGACATCCAGAGTTCGAAGCATAAGGTGTAACGATGCAAGACAATTTCAAGATTCTAGTAGTTGATGATGATATGCGCCTGCGTGCGTTGCTGGAGCGTTACCTGTCGGAGCAGGGCTTCCAGGTTCGCAGTGTGGCGAACGGTGAGCAGATGGACCGTCTGCTGGCCCGGGAAAATTTCCACCTCATGGTACTGGACCTGATGTTGCCGGGAGAAGATGGTCTGTCGATTTGCCGTCGTCTGCGCAACGCCAACAATATGTTGCCAATCCTGATGCTGACCGCCAAGGGTGACGAAGTCGACCGGATTGTCGGTCTGGAAGTGGGTGCGGATGATTACCTGCCGAAGCCGTTTAACCCGCGTGAACTGCTGGCCCGTATCCGTGCCGTGCTGCGTCGTCAGACGGTGGAAGCGCCGGGTGCGCCGAGTGTGGAAGGCAAAATCATTACTTTTGGCGAATTCAGGCTGAATCTGGGGACCCGTGAAATGTTCCGTGGTGAGGAAGCGATGCCGCTGACTTCCGGTGAGTTTGCCGTGCTGAAAGCGCTGGTGACCAATGCCCGCGAGCCGATGTCCCGCGACAAGCTGATGAATATGGCCCGTGGCCGAGAGTATTCCGCGATGGAACGTTCGATTGACGTGCAGATCTCGCGACTTCGCCGCATGGTTGAGGAAGATCCGAGTCGTCCGCGCTATATCCAGACGGTGTGGGGACTCGGTTACGTGTTTGTCCCTGACGGCAGCGAGGCATAACGATGCCGATGCGCATGTCGCCGCGCTCGACATTTACCCGCACACTGATTCTCCTGGCTGGCCTGCTGATTGCCAGCCAGGTTTTTTCTTACCTGGCAGTGCTGAACTATGCCCTGCTACCCAGTCTGCAGCAGTTCAACCGCATTATGGCCTATGAAGTCCGGCTGATGCTCAAAGAAGATGTTGAGCTCGCTGATGGTCATACTTTCCATCTCGATACCCCCTTACGCCGCCAGCTTCTTGAACAGCTTGGGGTGACCCTGCTGGCTGATGATGGCCCGGAGTCGCAAGACTACCGCGAGGCGACCCGGATTGATTTTCTGAGTGAGGAAATGAGCCGGGAGCTGGGAACGCCGACTGAGGTCAGGCTGTCACTGGGAGCCGACAGTTACATTCTCTGGCTGAACTGTGATGCCATGCCGGGGTACCTGATGCGGGTCCCGCTGTCGGAATTACAGGAAGAAGATTTTGCCCCGCTGTTTGGTTACAGCCTGTTTATTGCCTTTATGGTGATCGCCGGAGGCTGGATGTTTATCCGGATCCAGAACCGTCCGCTGGTTGCACTGGAGCAGGCGGCTCTGGAAGTCGCCAAAGGGGGATCACCGCCGCATCTGGAAGTGCAGGGCGCTTCAGAGATCCGCGCCGTCACCAAAGCCTTTAATCAGATGGGCGAGGGGATTAAACAGCTGGAAGATGACCGGGCTTTACTCCTGGCCGGGGTCAGCCATGATTTGCGGACCCCGCTGACCCGAATTCGTCTGGCGACGGAAATGATGTCCCCGGAAGACGCCTATCTGGCTGAGAGCATGATTAAAGACACTGAAGAGTGTAATGCCATCATCAGTCAGTTTATGGAGTACCTGAAGTCGACCCATTTGCAGGAGCAGGAACTTCATGATCTGAATCTGCTGGTGGAAGATGTGGCAGAGGCAGAAGGCGGCATTGAGCGGGGGATTGAGCAGGAGCTGGGTCTCATCAATGGCAAAGTGTATGTCAATGGTGTCGCGATTAAGCGTTTGATCAGTAACCTGGTGGTTAATGCGCTGCGTTACGGCAATGGCTGGGTTCGGGTCACCAGCGGGATGACGGCGGATCGCCAGATGGCCTGGTTCTGTGTGGAAGATGACGGTCCCGGGATTGAACCGGATCAGGTGGCGAAGATGCTGCAACCCCTGACCCGCGGTGACATTGCCCGCGGCAGCGATGCGGAAGGTACCGGACTCGGACTGGCGATTGTGAAGCGGATAGTGGATCAGCACCAGGGTGACATTCAGTTCAGTAACCGCAGCGAAGGGGGGCTGAAAGTCCAGGTGAGTCTGCCGTTGCGTCCGGTAAAACAGAACGGCAAGCGCGCCGTGAAATCCTAGCAGGCACAGCGCCCTCTCATTTGTGATGGGAGGACGCTGTCCGTCAATCAGTCTTTCTTTTCTTCCGGCAGAATCAGGTTCAGCAGAATCGCCGTCAGGCCACCGGCAGCCATGCCGGATGAAAGAATGCTTTTCACAATCTCAGGCATGAACTGGAGGATTTCCGGTTTCTGCGCAATCCCCAGTCCCATCGAGAACGACAGTGCCATGATCAGAATGGCACGACGGTCCAGCTCACAACGGGAAATAATCCGCACCCCGGATGCGGCAATAGTGCCGAACATCACGATGGTGGCGCCGCCCAGTACAGGTTCCGGGATCAGCTGAACCAGATTGGCGACAACAGGAAACAGACCCAGCAACACCAGCATCCCAGCGACAAAATAACCGATGTAACGGCTGGCAACGCCAGTCAGTTGGATGATGCCGTTGTTCTGGCTGAAGGTTGAGTTTGGAAAACTGTTCAGCACTGCAGCCAGTGCTGAGTTGATCCCATCTGCCAGCACGCCGCCTTTAATCCGCTTCAGGTACACCGGGCCGCTGACCGGTTGTTCTGAGGTTTCTGAGGTTGCCGTGATATCTCCGATGGCTTCCAGTGACGTAATGGCAAAGACAATCACCAGCGGGATCAGCAGCGACCCGTCAAAACCCAGTCCGTACTGCATCGGGGCAGGAATGGCGATTAGGGTGGTTTCGGCGAGCCGCTCCATACTGATCATGCCCATCAGCCAGGCGGCCAGCGTTCCGGCGGCCATCGCAATCACAATGGATGAAACACGCAGATACGGGTTCTTCATCCGGTTCATCAGGACAATCAGCCCCAGGACGATCCCGGCCAGCAGCAGTTTATCCAGACTGCCGAAGCTGCCGTCTTCAATGGCGGCATAGCCACCGCCAATTGACGTCAGGCCAATCTGGATCAGCGTCAGACCAATCAAAGTCACCACAATGCCGGACACCAGCGGGGTAATGACCCGGCGGGTATGTTGTAAAATCCGTGAAATGGCAACTTCTGTCAGGGAAGCGGCGAGAATGGTGCCGAAAATAGCAGCCATCATGGTCGGCACATCCGCACCGCCGGCTTTCATTGCCAGCCCGGCACCGATAATCGGGCCGAGAAAGTTAAAGCTGGTGCCCTGAATCGACAGCAGGCCGGAACCCACCGGGCCGATGGTCCGGATCTGAATGAACGACGCAACGCCTGAGGCCAGCAACGACATACTGACGATGGTGTTGGTGTCGCTGGCCGGCAGTCCCAGAGCCTGACAGATGATCAGCGATGGGGTGACGACGGCCACGAACATGGCCAGCAGGTGCTGCAATGCTGCAAACAGGGTTTGCGGCAGGGGCGGACGATCTTCAAGGCGGTAAATCAAATCAGATGTGCGGGGACGTTCAATTTCTTGGTGCTGGCCGGTCATGGTCAATCCTTATTACGTCGACAGGTCGGCTTCTCAAGGGGATCTGAGTGGACAGGTTTGAAGCCGAAAAAGGACCCTTGGGTCAAAATTGGCCCCTATTGTAATGACGAACCCAAAATTAGCAAACGTTTGCGCATGTTGTTTTTGGTGTGTGAAAGCAGAAAACAGCGGCATCAGACCGCGATTTCACTGGAACGGGCGGGTTCGTCCGGTTCAGGCGTTGGAATAGTTTTCCCGGTGACCGAGCCAGCGTTCAATAATGGCCTTGGCATTGGACGGATATTGATCGTGCAGGTATCGCGCCATCTTCTGGACCTGAGGGATCAGGTGCTGGTCGCGGACCAGATCGGCCACTTTGAAATCTGCAATGCCGGTCTGTTTGGTGCCGAGCAGCTCACCGGGACCGCGGATTTCCAGATCGCGCTGGGCTATCACGAAGCCGTCACTGCTTTCCCGCAGGACGCCCAGTCGCTGCTGAGCCGTTTTCGACAACGGGGCATGATAGAGCAGCACACAATGGCTGGCGACGCTGCCCCGGCCAACCCGGCCGCGCAGCTGGTGAAGCTGCGCCAGACCCAGCCGTTCGGGGTTTTCGATGATCATCAGGCTGGCATTGGGAACATCAACACCCACTTCAATCACGGTGGTGGCAACCAGCAGGTGCAGTTCACCGGCTTTGAAACGTTGCATCACGTCCTGCTTTTCAGCCGCTTTCATCCGGCCGTGAACCAGACCAATTTTCAGCTCCGGTAACTGGGCGGTCAGCTCAGTGGCGGTGTCGGATGCCGCCTGGGCTTCCAGCACTTCAGATTCATCAATCAGGGTACAGACCCAGTATGCCTGGCGTCCTTCGTTCAGACAGGCGGCACGGATCCGTTCGATGATATCTGCGCGGCGGGCATCGGAAACCGCGACGGTCTGAATGGGGGTCCGGCCCGGCGGCAGTTCGTCGATCACTGAGGTTTCCAAATCGGCATACGCGGTCATGGCCAGCGTCCGGGGAATGGGCGTGGCCGTCATGATCAGCTGGTGCGGATAACGGCCATCATTTGCGCCTTTTTCCCGCAGTTCCAGCCGCTGGTGCACCCCGAACCGGTGCTGTTCATCGATGATGACCAACGCCAGATTGCTGAAGATCACCTGTTGCTGGAACAGGGCATGGGTGCCGACCACCATCTTCGCTTCACCGCTTTCAATGCGGGCCAGCTCGGTTTCCCGTGCTTTGCCTTTGAGCTTACCGGCCAGCCAGCCGACCTGAATGCCGAGCGGTTCCAGCCACTGGGCGAAGTTGAGGGCGTGCTGTTCGGCCAGCAGTTCGGTCGGTGCCATCAGCGCGACCTGATAGCCATGTCCGATGGCGCGAACCGCCGCCAGTGCCGCGACCAGGGTTTTGCCGGAGCCGACATCGCCCTGAACCAGTCGCATCATGGGGACGGACTTTGCCAGATCGGATTCAATATCAGCCACCACGCGCTGCTGGGCGCCGGTCGGGCTGAATGGCAGTCCGGCCAGCAGTTGCTGTTTCAGCTGTTCGCTGGGGGGCAGCGGCCAGGCCTGATGCTGTTGTCCTTTCTGGCGTACGGCCAGCATGGACAGGTTCTGGGCCAGCAGTTCTTCCAGAATGAGGCGTTTTTGTGCTGGATGCTGACCTTTTTCCAGCTGATCCAGCGAGACATCGGGGGTTGGACGATGCATGACATGCAGTGCCTGCGCCAGCGTCATCTGACGGTCGTACAGGCCTTCCGGCAACAGCTCAGTGACCGCGGCTTTATCAAGCAGCTTCAGAGCCTGATCGGTCAGGTTGCGCAGGGTCAGCTGCCGCAGGCCGTCGGTGGTCGGATAAACCGGAGTCAGGGTTTCTTCGACCGCGAGTTCAGTGGGTTCGGAAAAGATTTTGTAATCCGGATGGATGATTTCCGGACCATGCTGGCCGCGCCGGATTTCGCCGTAGGCTTTGACCTGCTTGCCTTCTGACAACGCGTTTTTCATCGCCGCGTTGAAATTAAAGAAGCGCAGGGTTAAGGCACCGCTCTGATCACTGATTCTGACGGTCAGCATCCGGCGTTTGCCAAAGCTGATGGCATTGCTGAGCACTTCACCCTGCACGGTCAGGTGCTGGCCGGGCCGGATTTCAGCAATGGGCCAGATCCGGGTCCGGTCTTCGTAACGGAGCGGCAGATGGAACAGCAGATCCTGCACCGTGTGAAGGCCAATCTTATGGAGTTTTTCAGCCATTTTGGCGCCCACGCCCGACAGTTCAGTCAGGGTAATGGTGTCTAGCATCTGTCCGCTCATGCGTCTGCTCTCTGTGTTCCGTCAGATGATTGGGTTATTTGTTTCTGGACTGAATGGCACGCCACCAGGCGTCGTCAGCGACGATCTGGCCTTTATCATCCAGCGGCGGGTAAGGCAGTTTTTTCTGCTTTGCCACTTTTGCCAGTACCGGGTGGCCGCGTTCAAACAAAATGCGGTGCACGGTTTCCAGAGGCAGTGGCGTGGTGTCCCGGTCGTACATGCCAGCGATCTGGCGCTGGCGTTGTGCTTCATAGAGGATCAGTGCACTGGCGACGGAGACGTTCAGCGACTGTACCATACCCACCATCGGAATAATGATGTCCTGATCAGCCAGTGCCAGTGCTTCGGGGGTGATCCCGTTTTTCTCGCCGCCCAGAATGATCGCGGTCGGCTTGGTGTAATCAATCTCGCGGAAATCAACGGCGCGATCCGACAGGTGCGTGGCCAGAACCTGCATGCCTTGGGTCCTGAGATGGCTCACCGCATCCGTCATGGTGTCATGGGTTTGCAGCTCAACCCAGTTCCGGGCACCGGCAGAGGTGTGGCTCAGAACCCGCATTTCATTCGGCCAGACGGCATGGACTTTGTGGACGCCGACGGCGTCTGCTGTCCGGATGATGGCGGAGACGTTATTGGGTTTGTGCACTTCTTCCAGGCACAGAGTGAGATCCGGCTGGCGGGTCGCCAGGACTGACTGGATTCGCTGAAAGCGTTCTGGGGTCATAGTCGTGATGTTCTTGATTTCTGGCAGGCTGACACGTTGTGATTCAGCCGCTGGGAAAGCACAAACGCCCGGTTCGGGCGTTTGTGCGTGACATACTGTGCTGGCGCTGCGGCCATCTCAGTTTTTCTGCCGGGCAACCCGGACCACATTCGGCATCACCCTGATCCGGCGCATGATATTGGCCAGATGGACCCGACCTTTGGTGGTCAGGCGAACGGTGATGGTATACAGGCGGCCGTCCTTCTCTTCGGTCGACAGACCCTGAATGTTGGAACCGGTATTGGCAATAGTGTTGGTCAGATCGGCCAGTGCACCCTGATGGTTCTGCATGTCGACTTTGAGGTTGGTGACAAACTCCTGCTCGAAGTCGCGGCTCCATTCCACCGGCATGTATTTGTCCGGCTCTTTCTGGTAACCGCGGATGTTCGAACATTCCTCGCGGTGGATCACCAGCCCTTTGCCCGGGCTGACGTACGCCATGATCGGGTCACCGTGGATCGGATGACAGCAGTTGGCGAAGGTCAGCAGAATACCGTCGGCACCACGGATTGGCATCCGGCGTTTGTCGTCCGTCTGGTTTTCTTCGTCCAGCGTGCCCAGCAGTCTGCGGGCAATCACCACGCTCATCAGTTCACCCAGGCCAATCGCAGCGAGCAGGGATTCCTGATCTTTCAGACGCAGATCCTGAAGTACCTGATTCAGCGTGTCCGGGTCGATCTGGTCGATATTCAGTTCACCCAGCGCATGGTTCAGCAGGCGACGGCCTAGCGTAATGGATTCGGTCCGGCGCATGGTTTTGAGGACCTGCCGGATCTTGGTCCGTGCGCGGGAAGTCACCACATAGTTGAGCCAGGCCGCATTCGGGCGTGCACCCGGTGCGCTGATGATATCGACGGTCTGACCGTTTTTGAGCGGCTTGCTCAGCGGATACGGCTGACGGTCAACTTTGGCACCGACACAGGTATTACCCACGTCCGTATGCACGGCATAGGCAAAGTCAACGGCAGTGGCGCCGACCGGTAGTTCGACAATCCGGCCTTTCGGTGTGAAGACGTAAATCTCATCCGGGAAGAGATCAGATTTCACGTTCTCGATAAATTCGAACGAGTTACCGGCACTCTGCTGCAGCTCCATCAGGCTCTGCATCCAGCGCTGGGCTTTTACCTGCGCGGTGGTGCCAGAGCTTTCGCCGTCTTTATAGGTCCAGTGGGCCGCAACCCCTTTATCCGCCATCTGATCCATGTCGTCGGTCCGGATCTGAACTTCGACCGGAACTCCGTGCGGGCCGACCAGAGAGGTATGCAGTGACTGATAGCCATTGGCTTTCGGGATGGCAATGTAGTCTTTCATCCGGCTCGGACGCGGTTTGTACAGGTTATGCACCTGTCCCAGCACCCGGTAGCAGGTATCCAGATCCCGGACCAAAACCCGGAAGGCATAAATATCCATGATCGAATGGAAGCGCTGTTCCTTGTTCTTCATCTTGTTATAGATGGAGTAGAGGTTCTTTTCGCGGCCAACCACTTTGCCGTCGATCCCCGCATCAAACAGGCGGCCTTCAATTTCTGCGTGGATCCGGTTAATCATTTCTTTTCGGTTCCCACGAGCAGCGGCGACCACTTCTTTCAGCACCCGATAGCGGTTCGGATACAGGGCTTCGAAGCCCAGCTCTTCAAGCTCGGTCTTGATATTGTGGATACCCAGACGGTGGGCCAGGGGAGAAAAGATTTCCAGGGTTTCGCGGGCAATACGGCGGCGCTTATCCGGGCGCAGGGCACCCAGGGTCCGCATATTGTGCGTACGGTCGGCCAGCTTGATCAGGATGACCCGGATGTCATTGGCCATCGCCATGATCATCTTGCGGAAGTTCTCCGCCTGGGCTTCTTTCCGATCGCGGAATTTGAGTTTGTCCAGTTTGGACACACCATCCACCAGTTCGGCCACGGTCGACCCGAAACGACTGTCGAGGTCGTCTTTGGTGACATCGGTATCTTCTATGACATCGTGGAGCAGGGCGGCCATCAGGGTTTCGAAATCCAGGCGCATTTCGGCCAGGATCCGGGCGACGGCAATCGGGTGGATAATGTAAGGCTCACCGCTGGAACGGGTCTGGCCTTCGTGGGCGTCTCTTGCGACTAAATAGGCCTGCCTGAGCGCCTCAATCTGAGTCTCAGGCAGGTATTCAATTACAACTTCTTTCAGGCTATCAAAGAGATACAAATTGCCCGCTTCCTTGAATTAGCGCTGGTTACCTGCAATGGCACTCACAGCTGCCAGTTCAGCAGCTTCCTGCTCTTGCATTTCCTGACGCTCGCGTGCGTCCAGAATATCTTTGGTGATCAGGCCTTCTTCGATCTCGCGCAGGGCGATCACTGTGTACTTGTCGTTCTCTTCAGGAACCAGTGGATCCTTACCGCCAGTTTGCATTTGACGTGCACGGCGAGAAGCAATTTGGATCAGATCGAAACGGTTGCCAATTTTATCAACAGCATCTTGAACAGTTACGCGTGCCATCGAGGACTCCAGTGGTTTTAGTAAAAAGATTGAAAATTGTACAAAATTACTTACTGCTGCGCCAGTAGCGCAGAAAGCATGCTGCTATATTTAGCAGCTTGCTTGTCTTGCTTCAATCGCTCCGCACGGATGATTGCTTTAAAATCCATGAGTGCCACATCAAAATCGTCATTCACGATCACGTAATCGTACTCTGTGTAATGCGAGATTTCTGAGCGCGCTTCATCCATCCGGCGGGCAATCACTGCGTCGCTGTCCTGTCCGCGGGCGTTGAGACGACGCTCCAGCTCGTCTTTGGACGGCGGCAGAATGAAAATACTTTTGGCCAGCGGCATCTGGAGGCGGATTTGCTGTGCGCCCTGCCAGTCGATATCCAGAAAGACATCAATGCCTTTATCGAGCTGTTGCTCAATCCACAGGCGGGAGGTGCCGTAAAAGTTACCGAACACCTCGGCGTGTTCCAGGAACGCGCCCTGTTCTGCCAGCTCTTTGAATTCTTCCACGCTGACAAAGTTGTAATGCACACCATGTGCTTCACCCGGACGCATGCCGCGTGTGGTGTGGGAAACCGAGACCTTCATGTCATAGGTTGGATTGGTTTCCAGCAGAGCGTTGATCAGGCTGGATTTGCCTGCGCCGCTCGGGGCCGAAACGATGTATAACGTGCCTTTGCTCATGACCAGTGTTACTCAAGTGGAAGAAAGGGCGCGCAGGGTATCACGAACTGCGGTGAAATTGAATCCGGATGTGCAAGTTTCATCCGGAGATTCACAGCCCGGCTCAGGTCTGTCGTCGTCAGTTATTCGGCCGGTGCGTTTTCAGGCGCTTTCTTTAAAAAATAGCACGTTGTGGCCGGGTCATCAGGGCGGGGAAATCAGACGGCAAAAATTGTTCAGCATGGTCTGGAAGCTGTATTCCTGCCTTACCTTCAGCCGGTTGGCCTGGCCAATGGGCTGCCACTGGTCGGGTGCGGCCAGCAGTTGTGTCATCGCACGGCCATAGGAGGCGGGCTGAACGACAAACGGCTGGTTGGCGGCCGAAAGCATGGATTTGACATCGCCGACATCGGTTGCCAGAACCGGCAGACCGGCACCCATGGCTTCCAGTACTGACAGCGGCATCTGTTCCGTATCGGACGACAGGCAGAAGATATCGCCCTGAGCCAGAAAGCCCCAGACATCATCAATCCGGCCTGCCAGCCGGATCTGGTGGTTCAGCTGGTGTTTTGAGACATAGCTATCCAGCTCGGTCAGCAAGGGACCATCACCGCCAATCAGCAGGCGGCTGTCCGGCGCATGCGCTGCGACCGTATCGATCAGGCGCGGCAGGTTTTTCTCTTTGCGCAGGCTGGCGAGCGTGATCAGGGTTGGCTGCTTCACAGAAAATGCTGGGGCAAGGTGCGCCGGAGTCTCGATCCCGTTGGGGAAATAATGCAGCCGGGTCGGGGGAATGCGCCATTGCTGGCTGGCGATCTGCATCAGAATATGAGAAGGAACCACAACTTCGGTGCGCCCTCCCAGTGCCAGACGGCGAAACAGATTCCGCCGCGGATACAGCCGGGTGGCTTCATCCGGATTGAAACCGTCTTCCCAGTGTACGCCGCGGCACAGTCGGCTAAAGCGGTTACACAGGGCCCACTCAATGGCGCCCCAGTTGTAAGTCATCAGGACTTCGGGGTGGTATTCCCGGAGTGTCCGGTGGATGCGTGTCAGCCGCTCCGGCAGACTGAAGGATTTCAGCTCAGGCAGGGTCAGGCAGGTGACGTGAACATGAGCTGACAGCCTTGCAGCTGCATCCAGTCGGCCATCCAGCGAAATCACCACATGCTGATGATGCCCCGGCAGGGCGTTCACGAGCTGAGCAAAGCGAATTTGCGGCCCGCCGAGGGTAAAGGTGGAAAAAACATGCAGGAGTACCGTCATAACGCAGTTGCCTTTTCAGACGGGCTGTCTTCCGGGTGTATCTGGTTTGGTCTGGCTGCAGAGGGCGACGGTGTCACCGGTGGCTCGCTGCGGTGTACCAGAACGGCACGCTGGTAAAAGACATGCCAGTCATTGACCGGTTGCCAGTTCAGCAGGCGTTTCTCACCGCTGGTGTCAAAACGGGCATTCATGGCCCGGGATTTCAGATCCCGTAAGGAAGGCAGGTTGATGTGACGTCCCCCCAGTCGCTTGATCGCCCACTTGGCTATTTCCTGCAGATACAGCCAGAAAGTCAGCTGGGGGACATAGCGGTAAGGACGGTTCAGCCCTTTGCTGAGCATAGTGACATATTCCCGAGCGGACGGCCTGACATCACCGACCAGATTCAGTGCCTTGCCCCGTGCAGCCGGGTTGGTCATTGCCGCGACAGTGGCCGAGGCAACATCTTCGGCCAGCACGAAGGGCAGCGGATTGTGTCCCAGATTCCAGCCGATGAAGTACTGACTGTTATTGAAGAAACCGACGCCTGTGTGGTGAATCAGGCCGCCTTCGCCGACGACGATGCCGGGGCGCAACACCACCACATCGAGTTCAGGCATTTCGTGCATCAGCAGATCATCTGCCATGGCTTTGGCCCGCGCGTAATCTGCCCGCTGACGCGCGCAGGGATCTACGGGGGAGGCGCTGTGAATGACGGTGCTGGCGCTCCCCAGGTATAAAGAAGCAATGGAGCCGACGTGGACCAGCCGTGTAATGCCGTGGGCCAGACAGGCACGGGCAATCGTCCGGGCGGAGTCGACCATTGCATGGTGAATGGCCTGCCAGTCGCCACTGCCGCCGCCGTGGGCCAGATTGATCACGTAGCGGGCCCGGCTGACGGCATGCTCTACGGCTGCCGGATCACAGACATCGCCCTGAATCAGCTGAATGTCCGGCTGGTGGAACAATGCCGGCAGGGACTGAAGATGCCTTGCCATCACACCGACTGTGTATCGTTCAGCCAGTAACTGACTGACGACATGGCGTCCGATGAAGCCGGTTCCGCCAATCACCAGCACATCGAAGGGCTGTTCGGTCGGCGGACTGACCGGTGTTCGTTCTGTGCCTGAAGGCGGGGGGAGATGCAAAGCATCAGCACCCAGGCTTTTCTCAGCAAGCTGGTGGCAAAGTTCGACCAGTTCGCGACCAAATTCTGCAGCATGGGGGAGTGGCTGCTGTGACTCCCGTGCCTGATGAAATGCACGGATGCTGGACTGCATCGACAGGAAGAATGGATCTCTGGAAGCCCGCAGTCCGGTGATTGCACCGGCGTATTCAGCCAGTTGTCGGATCCCCTGAGCGATCAGGCTGCCAGCCTGGGCACAGGCGGTCACAGCGGTATCCAGTGCGGGCAGAAAGCGGCTGCGGCCGTTGATCAGGACGCGTTGCCGAATGATATCCAGTGTCAGAGAGCCGTTCTCTCCGGTGATATGGAGCTGCCAGATTGGGAAATCATTGCCCATGGCAAACGAAAAATGAAAAGGAACGCTCAGATCGCCCATCGCATCCAGCCGGAGAATACAGGGCTGTTGTCCGCTCAGGACTTTCATCTGACTGATCCGACTGGTCAGCACGCCTTGGGGCGGACCGAATAAGGTCAGCAGTTGTGATAAGGGGTGTACCGCCTGCTCCAGCAGCAGATTGACGGGCTGGCGGAACATCCAGTGACTGAACTGCCCGCTGTCCAGCTGACGCAACGGCATTTCGTAATTCAGGGTGACGGAGGTTACCGGACCAATCGTGTTGCTGTCGAGCAGGCGCTTGGCCACTTCAATGACCGGGTGAAACAGAAAATTCTGGTTGACTGCCAGGGTCAGCCCCTCTTGACGGGCCAGACGGATGAGGGCGTCACACTCTTTTGTGGTTTCCGCCAGCGGCTTTTCGACCAGTACGTGTTTGCCATGGGTCAGCAGATTCCGGACCAGCTCGTAATGCAGATTCGGCGGGGTCAGTACATGAGCGGAGTCAAAGTCGGTTTCGGCCAGTGCCGGATCAAGCTGGCTGAAACAGTGCGGTACCTGATAGCGGCGGGCCAGTGACTGCGCTGCAGACAGATCGGGGTCCACGATGGCGGCAATAGTGATCCCCGGTAAGGCGTGAATGGCTCTGGCATGAACATCGGAAATAAAACCGGCCCCGACCAAGATAACTTTGCTGTCTGTTTTTGCGTTCATACCTGCTCCTTCATGGCTGTCCCTCATGAATCAATCACTAAGCAGTGTGCTTATTGGTATTTTTATGTCATGTGCGCACTGTTCTTATTAAATATAGTCAGCAGAAAGCAGGGGGTAGGTGAAGCTGCAGGTAAAGTCATACAAAAGTAATAAACGGGGAGATGCTGATGCGCTGAAAATGCGGGTGTCGCCGGCTCTTCTCGGGAAGCTGAAGAACCGGCGGGTCAGGGTTAGCTGGCCTGATAACGGGAGAGACCGTTGTGGCAGAATGCCAGGCGATGGTGCTTGGTGCGCATCAGGATTTCGTGGTTGCAGGCCACCATATTCCGCGGACTTTCATCATGGTAGAGATGAAAGGCCACAGCTGAAAAGCGCAGGCGCTTGCGGCGAATGCCGCGATTGATCATCCGGGTGGCAAATTCGTTGTCTTCTTTACCCCAGCCGACGAAATCCTCGTTGAAGCCGTTAATGGCGACCACATCCTGTTTCCAGAAGGCCATATTGCAGCCTTTCGTGCCTGAAATTGAGGTTGGAGAACCGTAGCTGAGGGAGCGAAGCACGGGCAGACGCAGTCCGTAGCAACGGTTTTTCAGATCCAGAATCCCTTTCATCCGGCAGTGCGGGATCACACCATGTTCAAACACATGGAAGTTCCCCTGCTCATTCAGCCGGACGCGCCAGCCCTGAATAAAATAGCCGGGCTGAGCGGTCCGGGTATGGTCACGGATAAAATGGCGATCCAGCACCATATCTCCGTCAATCATCACCAGATAGTCACCATTGGCCCGGGCGATGGCTTTGTTACGGCTTGCTGAAAGCCGGTAACCTTCATCTTCCTGCCAGCTGTGAATCACAGGAATACTCAGTTTCTGTTGCCAGTAGGCGACAACTTCCGCGGTCTCTCGACCTGAGCCGTCATCGGCAATGATGACTTCCCGCGGCAGATGGCTCTGTCTTTCAATACTTTCCAGAACTTTATTTAAAGCTTCCGGCCAGTTATAGGTGGTCACAATTAACGAAATATCCATATTGAACTGCATCTATGGTGAAAGTGATAATTTTTAACGCTCTGAACTCCGGGTGCAGCAAACCGCTGGCTGATTGGGATCAACCATGGTGCTATCGGGCTTTACCGGCCAGGCAGGGACTTTCAGAGCGAGGTTTTAACGAGCACAAATTTACCATTATGCAAATGACAAACAAATGAATGGCAGCATTAAAATGCCCATAGAGTGAACCTGGTTCACAGAAGGATTTTTTATTTTATAAGCCGATATTTTTATTTAATTTTTGTAAATGGCATGTGTTCGGGATTTCTCTCTTTTCATTCTTTTCCAGACCCATGTCTTGGCTGAAGTCTGGCGCTGTCACTCTGAATCAAGGGCAATCGGGTTGAAACTTAAAAGCAAGCAGTTGATTCAATGCATGATTTCACTTCTCTCATAATTTCTCCCCGATTTGACCTTGCTCTGAGAGCACAGACAGCTGCGGATCTGGTGAAATTTGGATCATCATGATCGTAATTTGATCTCAAATGATGGTGAAGTGTGATGAAAGTATATTTTTTGTTAATCGAAGGTTACTTATTATTCTCTTTGTGAAATTATGTGCTTAATCATGTTGCGCACTGAGTGTGGTTGCATTTATTGGCTGAGTACTACCACCTGTTTTTGGTTGATTGTACTGACCAGGTCATTGCCATACTGAAACCAGTAAAACCATAAAATCAAACGAGTTAGTTGGGCTTATGAAGGGATCAAGTCGTTGTGAGACGGAAGATGAGGCATTTCTTTATCTGAGAAATAATGTCTTTATTGAGCCATTAGTCGAACATTGGTACGCATGGCACTATTTGCTTTCTCCTGTTGCTCGTTCTTTTTTTATGAGGAAAAACAGGAAGCAATTAAGATCATTTTTAAAATATCCTGAATTTCATAGTGGTATTTCCAGTGGGAAAGTGAGCACGGTCAGATTATCCATGGATGATGTGTTCAGTGTGGAACAATACCTGGATGGCAACCAACAGCAAGAAGCGCAACAAGAACAGCTACTTTCTGCTGTCGAAAAGCTTGATGAATTAGTTTCACAATTTAAAGGTGACAGTTTAGAGCCTCTTTATCAGGAAATTCCATCCGAATTGAAAGGCAGGGCTGAGCTTTACTATGCCCGGAATCAGAGCGGCGCATACCGTCTTTTTGAAAATGCATTTGATGGGGTGTTTGACCGGTGTGAAAGTGTATTATTCACATTAAAAACGGAGCACACCAAACGTCCGCCAGTGTTTAATACACCACGTTTGTCCTGTCATGAAACTCAGTTTTTGATTGATATTGATTTTAAAGAAAAAATACTGGATAAAATTTTTGAGGCGAGACGAACTCCGGTCGATTTCAATAAGCTTTGCCGGGAAATGAATCTGTCTGACGAAGCGAAGCAGCAGTTCAGAATATTGTTCACCTCAGAGTGTGAACACAAAGAACCGTCAGCACCCAGCCATGAAAAGATTCGTTATTTTGGTCATGCGACTTTGCTGATTGAGACTTCGTCTGAATCACTGCTGATTGACCCCTGGATTCAGAATGAATCTTTTGAAAAAGATGGGAAAATATCATATTCGTTATCTGATTTACCTGAGCATATTGACTATGTTGTGATCACTCATGGGCATGCGGATCACTTTAATGTCGAAACCTTACTGCAAATCAGACATAAAGTGGGGCAGATTATTGTTCCTAAAAGTTCTGGTGACATGATTGAAGACCCGTCACTGGCCAAGATACTCAAGCAAATCGGCTTCGGGAATGTGATCGAAGTGGATCCGTTTGAGAAAATTCAGGGAAATACTTTTCAACTGCATACCCTTCCTTTTCTGGGAGAACATGGTGACCTTCGGGTAGATGCGAAGTCATCTTATTATATTGAAACGGATTCTGAGCAGCTGCTTATATTATCGGACTCGAAATTTATTCAGGCAGAAATTTATCAATATCTGCTCGATAATACGCTCAAAGTGAGCAAGATGTTTGTCGGGATGGAGTGTGAAGGTGCGCCATATACCTGGCTGTATGAGCCCGTATTAAATCAAGGTCATCAACCGGAGTACGCAAAAAACAGACGCTTAACTGGCTGTGACTGTGATGAAACTGAACAACTGATTCAATTGATCAACCCTGATTCTGTATTTGTATATGCGATGGGCCTTGAACCATGGCTGGAATATTTAATTGGGAAGCCAGCAACCTTCGATGACTATATTGTTAGGGAATATAAACGCTTAGAGGAAAAAATGTCTCAGAAAGACAGGTCACTTAAGCTTTTATATTGGTCTGAAGAAATTTCAATTTGATATTAAGTTAGCGATGCGTATGGAAAAGTATAAAACATATCAGTTAACGACTGAAGACCTTGAGTTCATCTATCATGCTTGTCATCAGTTGATAGAAAAACATGATTCGGTTGAAACAGACAGTTTCGCCAGAGATTGTGCAGTATATGCCATGGAACTCAGCCGGAATTTGAGAGAGGACGTATTAGATTTCAAAAATACGGCCCATAGCTACGCAGCATTCTTAATTCATGGCCTTCCGATCGATATTGAAAATATTCAGACACCCAATACATGGGACTGTAACTGGCATCATTCTGAGACGTTTACATATGAAGTCATCCATTCATTAGTCTCCTGCCTGTTCGGCGAAATTTTTGGGTGGTCAACGCAAGAAAATGGCCGCTTTATGCGCTATGTGGTGCCGATCAAAGCAGATGCTTATGAGCAGCTGGGGTCAAGCAGTTCAGCTGAACTGGACTGGCATACGGAAGAAGCTTTCCATCCAACACCTGCTGATTATGTTTCGTTGATGTGTTATCGCAATACGGAGCAAGCAGCGACATCATTATGCCATGTCGATGAAATTGTCAGTCAGTTAGATGGGAAAACAATTGATATTCTGTTCAGCAAGTCTTTTTGTATTGCGCCGGATACGTCACATCACGTCAAAGAAAATAAAAGTGATCACTGGGATATCGATATTCATAAGTACCATATGAGTGCTGAAGCTAAGTATGTCGATACACCGATCTCAATTTTATACGGGAATCGGGAGCGGCCTTTTATGCGAGCAGATCTGCCTTATATGGCAGTGCTTGGTGAAAATAAAGACGCTGAAATGGCACTTGAAAAATTCAAGTCGGTTGTGAACCAATCTCTGATTGATGTCTGTCTTACTGAGGGACAGATCATGCTGATTGATAACAGAAGGGCTGTGCACGGCAGGCGTCAGTTTTCAGCGAAATATGATCATTATGGCCGATGGTTAAAAAGAATTAATATCATCAGGGATTTGCGTGCTTTAACCTCAGAATTTAACCAGCTGTGCGACAGACGCATTGTATAAGGAATTTGATTATGCATCATGAATATATCATTATTGGCGCTGGACCTGCTGGATTACAGCTCGCTTATTATCTCGAGAAATCAAGTGAAGATTATTTGATTCTGGAAAAGGGGTGTTGCTCCGGAAATGCATTTAAAACGTTACCGAAGCATGGCAAGCTGATTTCTATTAATAAAGTTTATACAGGTTATAATGATGATGAAATCAATCTTCGTTGGGACTGGAATTCGTTATTAAATGATGAAGGATTTCTTTTTAAACATTACTCTGAGAAATATTTTCCTGATGCGAAAGATTTAGTTCAGTATCTGAATGATTTTAAAGATAAGTTTGGACTGAAGGTGACTTACAATACCGATATTGTATCCATTGATAAAGATGAACACTTTTCATTAAAGGATGCTGACGGTAAGGTTTACACATGTGAGAAACTCATTATCGCGACTGGATTGGCAAAAGAAAATAAGCCTTGTTTTCCTGGCAGTGAATATGTAAAAACTTACACGAAAGCCTCAATTAATCCTGATGATTATAAAAACAAATCTGTTTTGATCTTAGGAAAGGGCAACTCTGCTTTCGAAACGGCTGATAATTTGGTTGAAACTGCATCTGTCATCCATCTGTTAAGCCCGACACCAGTGAAGCTGGCCTGGAAAACACATTATGTCGGGCATTTGAGAGCAGTGAATAACAATATATTAGATACCTATCAGTTAAAGTCGCAGAACACCATCCTTGATGCTGAAGTGACAAAAATTACCAAAGACAATGATAAGTATATTGTTGATTTTTCTTATACTCACGCGAATGGACAGCACTGGCAGATTGTTGTTGATGAGATTATTTCTTGCATCGGTTTCTCTTTTGACGACAGTATGTTTCAAGGTGCTGCAGTTCCTCAGATTACAGAGAATAAGAAATATCCGAGAATGACAGAATTCTGGGAATCTACCAATGTTGAGGGGATGTATTTCGCCGGAACAATCATGCATATGCGTGATTATAAGCAGTCGTTTTCTGGTTTCATACATGGATTCAGGTACAACGTGAAAGCATTAGCTGAAATCTTAAAAATGAAGCAAGGCAAAGATGCGTTTCACCGTGAGAAATTACATTCATTTGAATCTGTTTATGAAAAAATCATGTACCGGATTCATAGCAACTCATCGCTATATCAGCAGCCTGGATTTATTAGCGATGTGCTGCTTATCAATGATGGCAATGTTGAATATGTTGTCGATATGCCGGTTGATCTCATTGAAAAGATATATCAGAAATCAAGCCATATCCGATTCACATTTGAATATGGCAAGAAAGAGCATCCCGATCCATTTAATGTTGTCCGGATGCCGGATGATGGCGACAGCAGTACATTTATCCATCCTGTGTTCCGGGTCTACCAGGATGGTGTCATCGTAGAGGAGTACCATATCCCTGAAGACTTGCAGAATGAATGGGATAAGGAAATGTATACGACTCCTTTTCAAAGTTTCTTGAAAATGGTTTTGCCATTGGAAAGGAAAAACATGTCTCAAGGTGAGAGACATGAAACGTTAGATAACTATTGTTCATAAGGAAAATATCATGAAAAAGTCAAACGTACAGAAAAAAGCGAAAATCAGCCGTAACAAGAATGGCCAGTACTTAGGCAACCTGATCGGCTAAAACCGGTATGGTCCCCACATCTGTGGGGACCATATGGAGGACTTATGATTGTAATAAGACCAGAAAAATATAAGCAGTTGGGTGAATCTGAAAACTGTGATTTTGTCCTGCTGACGAATAGTGAATTCTCTGACAAGTTCGAAATATCAACGGAGAATGACTATCTATCAACAAAAATAATTGCTTGTGATACACCAGAAAGCTTTCATGACATTCTGGACAATCAAAAATTAGCTCATCAAACCCATTTCCTTGTCATTTCTCCTCATGTCTTATTCTCTTCGCCACCGGCAGAGAAAATTGCAGAGAAGTGTAAGATTATTTCAATGCCATGTAACTCTACAGAAATATTCTTGGACGATATAAGTTATTTCTTAGAGAAGATGGAATTGACTGATCCTGATGCTCAAAAAGCTTGGGCGGATTATTTCTTTGACCATATCGAAGAATCCGACCACATCCAGTTTGTTGATAAAAAGAATGGTTGCGAAGCCGTTTTTCTTCACGACAGTGACGAATATTGCTGGTTTGAGCAATTGGGCCGTCTCAGCTGGGGAGAGCAGCAATTTGTGCCCTCTGGTGAAATTAGCGTATTGCCGCTGTTTCACGGAAACTATAATGCTGAAAAACGGTTAAATATTCAGGGCGAAATTGCTTTTCGCGGGTATCCCATTGTGAACAGTGGCTCTGTGTCTTTTTTAAGAGAAGACCAGAATAAAATTTTCGATGCATTAGAACCACTGTATGAAGTGCCGGTTATTGCAACCGTCGAGCATGGCGTGATTACTTCACTACGTAGTGACATCGAAAATCATCCCGCGATTGTGATGTTAGAGAAGTTATTTGATATCGACTCGCGCTACAGAATTATTTGGGAGATTGGCTTCGGGACCAATCAGGATATCGATTTCCAGAAAGGAAACCGTTCACCCAATGAATGTTATGGCGGTAGCAATGGCACTGTCCACTGGGGGCTGGGCTTAACGCCGTGGACCCAATATCACATCGATATTATTTGTCCGGACACTGTCGTCTATACGTCAGACGAAGTCATGATTGCCGGTGAAGTGAAAGAGAAAAAGTCGCTGAGACGTGTGAAATCAGCGGGCTGTCCATGTATTAGTTAATACGCGGGAAAATCAGACCTTAAATTGGATTTTGAAGGTAGCACAATGGAATGTAATTCACTGTCACAGTTCGGTACTGTCCTTGAAAAGCTCAAAGACAATGCGGAAAGAACACCAGATAAGCTAGCTTTAAATGGTGATTTAGGGTCTGTCTCTTATGCTCTGCTGGAAGCGCAATCTGATCAGCTGGCGTCTCTGCTGATCAGCGATAAAGGGATCCGGGCGGGAGATATTGTACCGCTCGTTGCCGGCCGGACAAATGACAGCCTGATCTGTATGCTGGCGCTGTTAAAGGCGCGAGCTGTCGTTTATCCGATTGAGGTAACCAATTTCAATGCGGATACTCAGAAAGCCTTGATGAATGATTCTGGTCTTTCTTTTTCAGAACCTTTGGTGGCATCTGATCTGGGGATCACACTTGAGAGCGCTGCACTTGCTCAGCCCGTTCTGGACTCAGATGCGGACAATTTACCTGAGACCGGTGTTGAATCGGGTGGATTTCTTTATTTCACCTCCGGCAGTACGGGTAAGAAAAAGCCTGTTTTTGTCAGTACTGAAAACATCAGCCAGCGTATTGCCAATACGACCAGAGATTTGGGTTTCGACCATCACCTGAATGCACTCTGGTGTTGCAGCGTTTCATTCGATATCTCTCTTTTTGTGACGCTCTCCACCCTATATTGTGGTGGCACTCTCATCACCCCGCCGCAGGTACACCTGAATGAAATTTCCGGTTATCTGAATACCATTAAGCAATACAGCGTCAACTTTATTAATCAGGTGCCTTCGTTTATTCAGGCGCTTTGTGAGTTTTCCGATTTTGAAGAAAAGGTGAAACTGAAATATCTGTTTCTGGGCGGCGATGTTTTAACGAAAGATGTGCTGGCGCAGACTTTGTCCTGTTTTGATGCTGATGTTGTCGCGAATATTTATGGTCCGACTGAAACAACCATGCTTGCGACTCACTATGTCATCGATCAGGAAAATTATCACAACCTGAAAAGTTTACCGATTGGCCAACCTTTCAGCGGCACTGTCATTGAAATTCTCGATGAGCATATGCAGCCCATGCCAGACGGCGAGGTCGGTGAAATTTATATTCGCGGGATAGGTATGTGCCGGTATCTGAATCATGATAACAGCAGCTTTATCGCCTGTGACTCAGGAGCTGTGGCCTATCAGTCTGGCGATTTCGGATATATTGATTCCAATGGTGACATTGTTTTCGAAGGGCGACGGGACGATCAGGTCAAGATATCCGGCGTCAGACTCAGTCTTTCGGAAATCGAAAATCAAATATTAAAGACCAATTATGTTGTGGGCAGTGTCCGTATCGCCAGTCTTTCAGATGATGTAAAGGCAATTTTAAATACTGACTTACTCGTGTTTTATATTCTTGCTGATTCGGCAGAAGCAGGGCAGGTTCCCGTGTTTACAAATGCCGTGCCTTCTTCTGTCAGGCATAAGGCCATTCAGCTGGAGCACTTTACTTACAATGAAAATGGAAAAGTGGCGCTCAAAGAGATGACCACGACTTACGTCCATTTTCTGACTGAGCAAAAAGCGGCTGCTCCTCTGTCTCATGATGATCCCCGGGAACAATCGGTTAAAACCATTCTGGGTATTGATCACTTTGACCATTCGAAATCGTTCAGGGAGTTAGGGGGTTCCAGTTTAGTGGCCCTGAAATTGAGATCCGAGATGAAGAAGCAATTCGGCATCGAGATCAATATCAGAGACCTCCTTACATCGAAGCAGTCGTTAAAAGATCTGATGGATGGAGCAGTATCAGATGCATAACGTTTACGGTTCGTACACACCATGGCAGCAGGCACATCCTCAGCAGGCTGTGCTGTACAAAATGTTTCTGGAGAATGCCGCGAAGTGTGATTTGTACAAAATCAGCCAGCGTTATCAGGTGCGTAATTGCGCCGTGGAACAGCTGAGCAAATCCATTCAGAAGGTCATCTCTGATTTGCCTGTGCTGGGTGCACGATTCAGATGCACAAAGGATGTTGTGGAAGTGTGTTTTGCCCATGGGTATACGCCTTCGGTTCAGCAGAACCAAGACAATGACGTGCTGTCATCACACCAGTTTACCCGCGCAGATCTAGAGCAGGGCGAGCTGGTCAAAGTATCGGTCAGTCCCGGGGAAAACTGCTGTCAGTTTATCCTGTCCATTCATCATATTGTCTGTGATGCGCACACACTGGCATGGATTGAGGCGCGGCTGGAAAAAGAGCTGGCAGGCAAACTTGAACCGTCCACAGCATCGGCTGATCTGGCGTCTTACCAGGCCTACACTGATGAAGTTATTGCCTGGCATGACAGCGAAGAGAGAGCGTCACAGCTCAGTTACTGGCGGAACCGGTTGACGGACTATCAGTCAGACGTGGCTTTGGTCAATCTCGAAAAACAGATCGATCGGGCTGACGATGCTGCTTTTTCCTATGCGTTTCAGCTTGGGGAGCCGGCACGGAATCGGTTTAACCATGTTGTTGAATCTGCTGAAGTCACGCCTTTTATTCTGATGCTGGCGCTTAGCGAGATTTTTATTGCCAGACATTTTGATCAAGAGAAATTTATTCTGAATACAAGTCTGGACCAGCGCGGTTACTGGAACGCGTCCACAGATGTCGGATTATATTCAAGTTATTTGCCCGTGTGTTGTCATGTGAAGCCTGAGCAGCATTTCGGTGATCTCCTTGTTCAGATTCAGGATGATTTCTATGAAGGGCTGATCAACGGAAAGGCTTCACTGTACGATCTGATTGTTGAGTCCGGCGTCGATGTGACACGGGCTTCTGCACTGCTGGAATTTACGGAAAGTGCCGGGGCACACGGAGTACTGGAATATCTGAGCTCTTTCAATGAGAAAATTGATTTTCCGTTGGTGATTTCGGCTTGCCGAACGTCTTCCTCATTGAATATCAAAGTGATGGGGCGGGCTGACCACTACCAGCATGAATCAACGTTCCATGGAATGTGTCTGGCCTTACAACAGCTGATTGAAAAAACACTGTCACACCCGGATGTAAATGTCGCGATCAGTCAAATAAATGATGACGTTTATCAAAAGACGGAAGAACAGCTGTCATTTCACAGCCAGCCCAGTCATCTGATCCGTGAATTTGAAAAAGTCGTACAAGAACACAGCCAATGCCCGGCAATCCGGTTTGAGCAGGAAATCTATACGTTTGACTGGTTGAATCAAAAAGCAAATACAATTGCGAGAACACTCATCAACGCCTTTGAGATTCGGCCACAGGCAACCATCTGTATTCTGATGGAACGCAGTGCTCTGTTGCTGCCGATCATTATCGGTATCCTCAAAACCCGTGCCCAGTATGTACCGTTGTCTCCGTATGATGGGGAGGTGCGGCTGCGCAACCAGCTTGAACTCACGCAGCCGGATCTGGTGATAACGAGCCCGGTGTTTGAAGGGATGCTGGATGGACTTCGCTCTGAAGGAGTTGTCACGGATCGGGCGTTGTTTGAGTCTGATGAAAGTTCTGAGAATCTGGCGCTGGCGTACTCTCCGGATGACATTGCGTATACAATTTTTACGTCGGGCTCAACGGGGTTGCCGAAAGGTGTGGTGGTTCCTCATCAGGGCATAACCCATACCGTGCTCTACCGTCAGCATTACTACGGCCTGGATACCAGTGATGTCATTCTTCAGTATCCATCCGTGTTTTATGACTCCGCAGTAAACGACTACTTTTCTACCTTACTGTCCGGCGCGTCGCTGGTGCTGTTTCGCGACAGTGACAGAAATGATGTGGCTGCATTAGCCCGGTTGATCAAAAGCCATCAAGTCACTCATTTCATGATGGTGCCTGCGATTTATTCAGCCTTGTTAGAAAGCCACTCCGACAGCCTGAAAGGGGTCAGACAGGTCGTTTTATGCGGCGATACTCTCAGCATGTCTTTAATTCATCATCACCAGAAGAGTCTGCCGGAGACCGAGGTTTATAACGAATACGGTCCGGCTGAAACGTCAGTCTGGAGTACCGTCTATCAGTTTGGTCCTGAAGATGATGAGGTACTGATTGGCAAAGGCATTGCTCACCATCTGGTTGATATTATTCATCCGAAGTGGGGGCTTTGCTTTGACAATGAAGTCGGCGAAATTTGTGTCAGCGGTCCGGGCCTCGCACAAGGCTATCTGAGAAATCCGGCGGTCACGGAAGAGAAATTTGTCGCCCATCCGATTCACGGACAAAGAATGTATCGGACTGGCGATCTGGCGTCCAGGAATGCGACAGGTGAACTGCGCTTTGTCGGACGGGTAGATAACTTCGTGAAAATAGCCGGGGCGGGCGTTGAATTAGAAGAAGTCGAGCGGGTTGTTGCCGAAACACTGTCCGTGAACCGCTTTCATCTGGTTCATGTCGAAGGGGACGATAATATTGGGACGTTGCTGTGTCTGTATGAGCAGGGGACGAACACCGGATTATTGAATCGTGAGCGGTTACTGACATTTCTGCCTGCCCGAATGGTTCCTGCGCATTATCTTGATGTTGCTGAGATTCCGTTGTCGGTGAACGGAAAAGTTGACAGAAAAGCCTTAAAACGCATTGCACAGGATTATCTGAGCTCGCTGGAGCAAACGGCGGCATTCTTGCCAGCAGAGCAGCTTCAGCAAATCTGGCGTAAAACGCTGGGTAATGTGGAAATCTGCGAGACTACCAGTCTTTATGAGCTGGGGGCATCCAGTCTGGATTTCATTCAGCTGTCAAAAGATCTGAATGAGTCGCTGGCCAATCCAATTCCACTGAAAGCGTTGATGACGCGTTCAACCTTCAAGGAATGGTTGTCACTTTACGAGACGGCAACAAAGGGCCGTCAGGCGCACTCAACTGTTAGTGATGTCTGGAGCGCTTCCGCTTCGGCTTGCCGCTATCTGGTGACGAGCCTACTCCAGCAGGACAAATCAATCTTTAACATTCTGGATTACTGGAAGCTCGATAGAGAATTTCCTGTGGCTCACCTGCGTCAGGCTTGTCAGGCGGTTATCCGTCAGCATGACGTTCTGTCTTCTGCATTCCTGTTTGAAAAAGGAAGGATCACCAGCAAGCCTGTCACTGTCGATATCGACCAGGTTTATCAGGAACTGGAAATTCAGGACGGTTCGCTGGAAGAAACGCTCAACCGAATATTCAAAAGCAGTCTATCTCTGACAACCCAGCTGTTTCAGTTTTATTTATTGCACCATGGTACAGAACGATATTTCGTCATGCTGATTCATCATGCTATCGCGGATGTTTTCAGCATTGACAGGATCATGGCAGATATCGAAAGGCATTCTTTTGCTGCAGGTGCAGAGGAACGCAGTGATTCAGAGACACACGGCGAACAACATGCAATTGATGCAACGTATCTCCGGGAGGCCGAGCAGTACTGGGCCCAGAGTCCGGCAGGGGGAGAAGCTTACCAGCTGAACTTGCCTGCAGACTTTCCCAGAGAACAAAAAACCGGGGCGGGCTGTGTCTGTCATCAAGTCCTGTCCGGCTTCAGACGCGAGGTCGCTTCTGCTGCCCGGCGCTACCGGACCACTGAATTTACCGTGCTGTCATCGGCTCTGGTTTTGATGTTAAGCGACATCACCCAGTCCTCTCGGGTGTCGTTTGGCTTTCCATATAACATCCGCCGCTTGCTCAGCAGCGAGGAAGTCGGCTGCTTTTTAAATCCGATCCCGGTCGCGATGGATATCGCGGCTCATACAGCGACCGATCAAGTCATTCACGCTGTTTCTGAAACTCTGGCCGACAGCATGGCCTATGGCGCGTATCCGTTCGAACGGATGATCTCGGATAAAGGAATCAAGTGGCCCAAGGGGCGCTTTCCGCTGTTTGATGTCGGTCTGACGTTAGAGTCGCTGGATATACCCGAAATACCGGGCTCAAAACATACGATGAAACAGTCGTTTACCCCGGAACGGGTGTTTTCCCAAAATGACTTTTGGTTCTATATCAATTTTGAACAGGACGATATCGTGCTGGATGTTTTGTTTGATACCTCACTGTATCGCGAAGAAAGCATCGCACATTTCATTGCGGTGTTTTTCCGGAAGCTTCATGAAATCGTCAGTTCTAATCAGGTCTCGGTGTAGTTATGTACTCAGTTAATCAAAGTCGTTTACTTCAGTCTCTGGAAAGCATTGCGGCCAGGCATTGTCAGAAAACAGCGGTCATCTACCAGGATCAGGCGGTGACGTACGCCGAATTGTATGCCCTGGCAGAAGAGTATCAACAACGGCTTCATCGTTGTTCCCCCGGCAGTGATTATGTCTATCTGTATCTGGATAAAGGCATTGAACTGATCGCTGCAATCCTGGCTGTGATTCAATCGGGCCGGGCATTTATCCCGGTGGACGCCAATACGCCGCCGCTCAGGCTGAATCAGATTCTGGATGATGTGGCGCATGCCTGTGTACTGACGGAAAAACGTCTGGCAGCCAATATTGATAGCCGGATACCCTTTGACTGTCTTGATGAGGCAACAGAGGGAAAAGACACATCCCTGCCGGGCAAAGCCACAACAGACCGTTCAAGCTGTTATGCCATTTACACCTCAGGCAGTACCGGCCGTCCCAAAGGCGCCATTATCTCTCATCAGGCATTACTGAATGTGATTGAGCAGTCGATTGCTGAAATGGGGATAGCGAGCGGCAGTAAAATCCTGCAGTTCTCCTCGATTGGATTTGATGTTTCGGTATGGGAGATTTTCACGTCACTGCTGAGTGGCAGCACCCTTGTGATTGCGACCAATGCGCAGCGTTATGATTTGGATGCCCTCCAAACCCTGATTCATGACCAGGCGGTGGATACAGCCTTTTTCATGTCGACTTTCTTAACCCATTTGCTGCCCGGGCAATTTCCAACCATTAAAACGGTGGTGACCGGCGGAGAAATGTTTGGCGAAAAGATTGTGGCCCAGTGGGCAGACGGTAAGGCGCTGTACTACGTGTATGGTCCCACCGAATGTGCCATTTTCCAGTCCATTGTGCCATGTGCGAAAAATGATCCGGCGGTGCCCACGGTCGGTCATCCGATTGCCAACATGCATTTTCATCTTTACGACGTTGCCGGGAGCGAGGGGGATGTATTTGAACTGGGGATCTCGGGGATTGGGGTCGGATACGGCTATTTGAACCGGGAAACACTGACGAAAGAGAAATTTGTTCAGGATCATCAGGCTGGCGTGATTTATCTGACGGGTGATCTGGTCAAAAGACGGCCGGATGGTGAACTCGATTTCTATGGGCGCAAGGACAGGCAGATCAAGATACAGGGTTATCGGGTCGAAATCGGTGAAATTGAAAATACCGTTCTCCGGCAGCAGGGTGTGGAATCGTGCTGTGTGGTTGTCGTTGAGCTAGCGCAGTCTAAACTGCTGTACGCCTATGTTGCATCGTTGCCGGGTTCAGACGTGAATGAAACCTGTCTGCTGGCCTCATTAAAAGCAGCATTGCCCGGATATATGATCCCCGCTCATATCAAGCTGACGGACCGTTTGCCTAAAAATCAGAACGGCAAGATAGACAGGAACCTGCTCAAAGAGCAGGCGACTGAATCGCTGAAGAATCAGTCTGCCCGCAGTCCGGAAGTGCTGACAGAACACGAAGCCATATTGGCGGAATACTGGAAGACTCTGCTGAAGATTGAAACCGTCGGTCAGGAGGATGATTTCTTTCTGCTGGGCGGTACCAGCGTACTGGCCATTCGGCTGGTTGCGGAACTTGCCGGTTATGCGCTGAAGTTTTCAGACATTTTAGAACTGCGTACCTTAGCTAAGGTGGCGGAGAAAATGGTTCCCGTTGTTTCCGTTACTGAGGAAACAACGGCGGTGAATGCGCAAACCGGAAAGACAAAAGCGACCCATACGCAGGCAAGCATCTGGTTTGCCAGCTTGAGCAGCGAACGGACCGATATTTATGACCTCAGCTACGCCTATCAGATCTACGGCAATATCGATTGTGCGCTCCTGCTGAAAACCCTGACGGCTCTGTTAAACAAGCATGAATCATTGAGAACGTCCTTACGGCTTGAGGGGGAACAGATCCTCCTCGAGGTCGGAGATGCGGAGAAAATGATCCGGCAGCACGATCTGTCTGCTGAGCCTGCTGAAATTGTGCAGCAGCGAGTCGAAGAAGCTCTGAGACAACCGCTTGATATTGAACATGGCTCCTTCTCTGCGGTTGATGTGTTTGACGCTGGCGACGAGATTTTCCTGGTGCTGAAAGTGCATCACACTGTCTACGACGGCTGGTCACACGATGTCTTCCTGAAGGAACTGGAGTCAATTTACCTTGGTTATTGTCATGGAGACGCGTCTGCAGCGGCTGAGGAAGCGTTGCCTGTTGCGGGTATCTATCAGCCGAAGGTAGTTACGGATACGGAAAGAGAGGCTGCCTGGCTCTATTGGCGTCAAATCTTAAACCATGACGCCGTGGCAACGGTGCCTGTCTGTGCCGAGCGAAATTCGGTCCCAAGCGGCCATGGCGGTCAGAGTTCCCGGAAACTTGACGCAAGGTTAGCTGCGTCACTGCGGCAGTTTGCGTTGGACAACAAACAGACCTTGTTCGTGGTGCTGGCATCTCTGGTGCAATTAGTAATCCGGAGTTACAGCGCCAGTGAGCAGGTTCGGTTAGGAACGGTCCGGGCAAATCGCGAACAGAAGGCGCGGCTTGATCAGATTGGCTTGTACGCTGAGACATTCTTGCTGAATAACGTGATCACTGAACAAAGCTCCCTGAGTCATGTGGTCAGTGCATGTGAACGGAGTCTGATCGAATCCGCAAGGCACGATTGCATTTCGTATATTGAGCTGGTTTCTGAATTTTCGTCCGCTGCCATTCAGTACTGGGTCACTGTGGTTGAAACCGAATTTGAACCGTTCCATGAAGAGACCTCAATCCAATGGAAGAAGCTGCCTCTGGAGGTCGAAACAAATCTGTTTGATTTGAGTTTTATTTTTGAGCTTGAGAACGACGATATTGATTTGAATTTAGTGTTTGCCAGAGATGTGTACTCAGAAGGCAAAATTTCAGAAATATCAGACCGGTTCGAACAGATCGCTGCATGCTTCCTGGAGGAACCTGAAACCAGTTTTTCAGCATTATCTGGCAATTTCATGTTCTCTGGCCAGAATGTGTCTTCGCATGAGTGATTTCACCAGACTGTTTAGGATTTGCGAATGTCTGTTTTTAAAAGTGTGCTAGAGCTCTATCGCAGCTCGCCAAGTTTTCTCAGTGAACATCCTGCAATTTATACGGATAGCGGGGTGATGTCATATCGTGAATTAGAGTACCGGGCAAATGCTGTCCGGGATCTCTTATCCCGGCAAGGGGTTTGTCCGGGAGAGATTGTCAGTGTTTGTCTGCCCAAATCAGCAGATGCTGTGGCGGTCATGCTTGGCGTGATGAAGGCCGGAGCGGTCTACCACCCATTGAATTTTGATGCGCCGCCTGAGCGCAATCATCGGATTCTGGCTGATGTGCAGCCGAAGATCATCGTCCATACCGACAGCACATGCTGTTATGCCAGACACTATCCGGTGATCGCTCTTTCTGCAGATCTTGCGCATGCGAATCCGGGGCAGGACGCACTTATCAATCCAGAAGATGCGGCTTATGTTGTCTCGACGTCGGGCTCAACAGGGCATCCGAATTCAGTCGTGATTCGTCATGAATCGATTGAAAATTACATCACCTGGAAGCTGGCGTATTACCAGTTTCATGCCGGGAGTATGAAGTTACAGTTTGCTCCCTTGTCGTTTGACAGCGCTATCTCGGACATTTTGTCGATGTTGTGCTGTGGCGGTGCTTTGTATCTGGTTTCGGCAGACAAGCGTGCGAACTGCGACTATATCATCAATGTGATCGGCCGGTATCCCATCACGTCTTTTGCCATTGTTCCGAGCCTGTATAAGCGACTGTTGTGCTTTTCCGGTGATGTAGCGCATTCACTGGATACAATTACACTGGCCGGGGAAGAGGTCACGGCAGAGGTACTGGCGGAGCACAGGCGTCAGTTCCCGGCTGTCAGGGTGGTGAATGAATACGGTCCATGCGAGTGTACGATTGGTGTCGCCGCATCGGATGTCACGCATCATGCTGGTTCGGAACCGCCGCCTATCGGCCGTGCTATTGCCAATACTGATGTGTTCATCCGCGACGCAGCTCCGGATGCCGCCGGGCGATATACCGGAGAAATTTGTATTACGGGTATCAGTGTCGGAAACGGTTATTTAGGCAGAGAGCCTGAAACATGTCTGAAGTTCCTGCGTCATCCCGACACTAATGCGCCATATTACTGCACGGGTGATCTGGGATATGTGAATTCAGCAGGTGAGCTGGTCTTTGCCGGCCGGAAAGAGCGTACAGTCAAGGTGGCCGGAAACCGGGTCAATCTGATTGAAGTTGAAACGGCCATGAATCAGGTACAAGGCGTTTCGCAATCCGCGGTTATTTTCCATGAAGAGCGGTTAAAAGCACTTTGTGTGGCAGATCGAACTGTGGCATCAATTCGCCATGCTCTGTCTGAGAAGATTCCGGATTATATGATACCTTCGGTCATTCAATTATCGGAAACTTTGCCAATCAGCCAAAATGGCAAGAAAGATTATCATCAGATAGCAGATATATTTTCACAGCAGGCCAAACAAATGGATACGACTGATTTTCGGGTTGAAATCGTCGTGACGCAGTACTGGAAAAAAATATTAAATGTTCAATCTTGCGAGCTGACAGACAATTTTTTTGATATTGGCGGGAATTCTCTCCTGTTTATCGATTTAATAATGGAAATAACAAAAGCTTTTGATATCAGTATTGACCTGTCACAGCTGCTGGAAAAGTTAACGCTTCAGGATCAAATATCCTATATTGAGAACTTAATAAAAGATAAGTCTAAGGAAATAAATGAATAACGAAAATGGAATCAGCAAGAATAAAAACTTCCTTTTGCTGGTACAGGGAATGTTTGTCAGTGTCTTCGGTGCACAGTGTTACTTTATTGCCGAATCTCTGGTTGTAAAACATCATACGGAATCCGGCGTGATGGTCGGAATAACACTGGCACTGTCAGCCATTCCTTATCTGATCTTTGGGACGCTCGGCGGCGCCTTTGCAGATCGCTATAACAGAAAAAACATCATTGTATGGTGTGATGTCATTTCAGCGCTGGCGGTGTTGAGTCTGGCTTTTGCGCTCTTCCTCGAGATAGATTTCCTGGTTGTCCCGTCTGTCATCCTGGCTGGAATCACGCTCAACATTGTGATGTGCTTTTTTAACCCTGCCAGCCGGGCAATGATGCCGATGCTGGTGGATAAAAGCCAGTTACTGAAAGCCAATTCGCTGTTCAGAACGTTAAAGAACATCAGTGAGGTCCTGGGCCAGTCTTGTGCCGGATTTCTTTATACCTTGCTGGGTCCGGCAATGCTGTTCTTTATCAACGGGATCACATATTTGTCTTCAGCCGCTTCTGAATCAAGGATTAAAGTTGCGTCACCGGAACACGCTGCGGATGAAGCGCAAGGTAAGCAGGGCCTTGGGGCACAAATCAAAGAAGGTTTCTCAATTGCCGCCAAAGTGCCGGGTTTGTTAGCTGTGATTATCGCGCTGGGTCTGATGGATTTATTTCTGGCCCCTTTAATGACCTTTTTACCGTTCTTTGTTGAAAACTCTCTGGGTCTGAGCACTTACTGGTTCGGGATTATGTTCGCCGCGCTGTCCGTCGGGGCCGTATTGGGCAGCTCTCTGAGTGGCCTGATCAAAATCCCGGAGCGCATTGCCCCGGTATTGATTCCAGCATTTCTGGTCGGCACCGGTTTATCCCGATTATTCATGGGACTTTCCGGGAGTCCCTGGCTGGTCTTTGTCTGCATTTTAATGGAAACCGCAACAGCCGTTATTTTCTCCATTCGTGCAGAAGTGATTATTCAGAGTAACGTCGAATCAAAATACCACGGCCGGGTCTTTGGATTGCTGGGCATGGTGATGGGCGTCTTTACTCCGATCGGTATGGCGCTGGGCGGTGTACTGGTTGATTTAGCGCAGGACCGTCTGGCGGATTATATTACCGGCTCGGGTATTGCACTGACGCTGATTGCCGTTTCATTCATGCTGAGCCGTAATTATCGGCAGTTCTTCAAGGTCAAAAAGGATGACTCCGTCCAAAATGATGAAGCAATTGCCTGAGTCTATTGCGCTGTAAGTTGAGTCAAATATTCAAAACAACATTCTGTTTTTCCGGCGGGATGTTGTTTGTTACTTATTTCATTTCTGATACCGGTTTGAAAGGGGTTTTCAATTGGACCATCGTG
Organism: Photobacterium sp. R1; assembly: GCF_054600795.1. Taxonomy (NCBI): domain Bacteria; kingdom Pseudomonadati; phylum Pseudomonadota; class Gammaproteobacteria; order Vibrionales; family Vibrionaceae; genus Photobacterium; species Photobacterium sp. R1. The sequence continues at coordinate 135,430 of NZ_BAAHZP010000008.1, read as the reverse complement.
ACTTAGGACTGAAACAGTCGATATTTCAGCATATCGGGGAACACAGCATTGAAGCGCTGTTCCGGGTCTCCAAAGACTATGGAAAAAAGTACGGCGTGATCGGTGTTGTAAATGGCGAACTGACGGAGCGAGAAGTTTCCCGTCTTCAGCTTGAATCAGACGAACGGCCTGTGATTGGGGACTGGGTGATTTGCCAGGAACTGCAGGGGGAGCATGTGATCACTGAGCTTTTGCCTCGTGAAACTCAGCTTGCCCGGACCCGCTCCAGCGGAACGCAGCAGGCAATCGCGGCCAATATCTCTCATATTTTCATCACGACCTCCATGAATGCGGAGTTCAATCTGAACCGCCTGGAGCGCTATCTGGTCCTGGCCAAAGCGTCAGGTGTTCAGCCGACAATTGTGCTCACGAAGCGCGATTTGGTGGATGACCCGTCGGAGTATGTCGATCAAATTACCCGGCTTGATCCCAGCCTGCTGGTATTACCGATCAGCACCCAAACGGGCGAGGGACTCGAAGAGTTGCTGTCCTTAATTCAAAAAACTGATACCTGTGTGCTGATTGGCTCGTCAGGGGTCGGAAAAAGCTCGCTGATCAACTTCCTGCTCGGGGAAGAGGTACTGGAGACGCTGGCCGTCAGTGATGAAGGGGCCCGGGGCAGCCATACAACGTCGAACCGATTCCTGTTCATGCTGCCGACCGGCGGACTAATTATCGATTCTCCGGGGTTACGCCAGGTTGGCATCGGGGCATCGACGAAAAATGTTGAGGAAACCTTCTCCGATGTTGAGTTGCTGGCAAATGATTGCCGTTACCGTAATTGCACCCATGAGAAGGAAGAGGGCTGTGCCATTCAGGCTGCATTGGCTGACGGCAGTCTGTCACCCAGACGTTATAAGTCGTATCTGAAGCTGATGACTGAATCACGTTATGCGGATGACCCTGAAGCATTCCAGCGCGAGCGGCACAGACAGTGGCGTCAGGTGACCAAGAACCGGAAAGAAAAAGAGAAAGTTCTGGGTCGGTACAAAGAGTTTTAACCATTCCCGTAACTGTCTTTCCTTATGTTTATCGGGTGGTTTCTGAGAGTCAGTGAGTACAGATGAAAGCTTCACTTGATGAAGCCCCCTTTGCCAATTGAACAGAACGATGGAATTTACTTTAAAAATTTACAGCAATGACATTGCCGTCTATCGCCTGTCTGATCTCTCGGGTCTGTCATTTCCGGAAGATTGCGGATTTTTTAATTTATCCGTAACGGGTGATGAAATCTCGTTAATGTGTGATGTGCAGCGTTTGTCGTCTGAATACCAGGGATGGCTGGACCGGAAAGCAACGTCCGTCAGCAAAGATTGGTCCTGCCTGCGGGTGGATGGGGAGCTGCCTTTTGATATTGTCGGCGTGATCGCGACCTTAACCGGCCACATCGCCTCGATAGGCATCTGTCAGTTTGCTGTCTGTACGCATGATCGGGATTATGTTCTGGTGCCGAATACGCAGCGGCATCAAGTGATCACTCACTTAAAGACGGTTGGATATCACTTCGTCGATGGTGACCCTGTGTAAGCGAGGGATGGGACCATGAGCAGGCAAGGAAGCATCAGGATAACGACGGTATTCCCGGAGACGAATTTTATTGCGCGTGTTGAAGCGTCCAGTCATGAGATCGGGCTTGCAGCCTGGGTTCGCCAAAATGAAGCACTGGTAAAGAGGCAACTGAAGGAGCAGGGAGGGATCTTGTTCAGGGGCTTTGATATGCCGGATGATGCTTCATTTCTGAATTTGGTGAGGGAGCTGCCATTTGAACCGGTTGATATCAGCCAGTTTGAAGAGGCCACGGAAAGAGAAAAAGTTGCGACGAATCTGTATACGACCACAGCTTTTCCGGCCAGCGAGACGATTTCATTGCACAGTGACTACTCATCGTCGCTGGATATTTGTCAGTACCTTTGTTTTTTCTGCCTGACTCCTCCGGGCACCGGTGGTCAAACCCCGGTTGCGGATAACCGCCGGATCTATCACAGGCTGAATCACACATATCGTCAACAGTTTGAAACGCTGGGCTGGCGATTGGTCCGCCATTACGGCACGGGGCTCGGACTGGACTGGCAGGATACTTTTTTAACGGATTCCCGTCAGGCCGTGGAGAAACATTGTCAGCATCATGACGTAACAGCCAATTGGGATGGTGATGAATTAAGGACGACACAAACACGAACTGCGGTGATTCTTCATCCTGAAACCGGGGAAAAGTGCTGGTTTAATCATATTGCTTTCTGGCATGTGGCGAATTTACATCCCGACATTGCTGATGCGATGATCGATGCGGTTGGTAAAGAAAAATTGCCCTTTCAGACGTTTTTTGGGGATGGTAGTGATATTCCGGATCCGGTGGCACATCATATCCGGGATATTTTACTAGAGGAAAAGCGCATGTTCGACTGGCAGCAGGGCGATGTACTTTTATTAGATAACATTTTGACCAGCCATGGCCGGGAATCTTTTTCCGGAGACAGAAGTATCCGGTTATCTGCGTTTCATCAAATGAAGCGGGAGTGATTTTTTCTTTTTGATTCAATCGATTTATCCCCACTCACTTCTTGAAACGGTTGTGTTGATTCTGTCGTGAATTCTCGTATTCATCTTTTTCCGAGGTGCTCAGGTGAGTGCATTGAAAAGTGTTTTCAAAGAAAATTTCCTTCCTCAGCAACAGAGTCCGCAGGTTCATTTCTCCAGAACGTTGCTGATTTGTTTTTCTCTTTTGATTGTATGGTCTGCTGTCTTTCTGAAACCGGGCTGGCTTGAATTATTCGCAGAACATATCGTGATTGCGGTGATGATGGTTGTTGGCTCTTTTGTGGCAGGTTCAACCCCCCTGGGCGGTGGTGCTGTTGCCTTTCCTGTGATGACGAAACTGCTGTCGACGCCCCCGGAATCATCAATGCACTTCTCATTGATGATACAAAGCATAGGCATGACGTCCGCCTCCATTCTGATCTTGTTGAGCCGCCATCAGTTGCCCTGGCGGGGGATCGCACTCTATCTGGTCGGTTCATTTTCCGGGTTTTATCTTGTCACCCAGTATTTATACGCCACTTTAAGCAGCGCAGAAGTAAAAGTGATGTTCAGCCTGAACATCGCAATTTTCTTGCTGGTTTATTTATTTGGTTATTACGCGGATAAATTTAATGAAAGGCAGATTCAGGTTTGCCGCAGGAAGATGATCACTCTGGTGACATTCGGGTGCCTCGGCGGCGGGATGAGTGCTTTTATCGGTTCTGGTGCGGATCTGTTTGCGTTTGCATTGTTCACCATTTATTTTCGGTTAAATATCGTGCAGGCAACACAGGCCAGTGTGATCATTATGGCGACGACGTCCATTTTCGGACTGATCACCTTCTTTTTTCAGGGAACTCAGCCTGCTGAAGTCATTTTTGAATATTGGTATGTTGCCGCTCCCGTGGTGATTTTCGGTGCTCCGATAGGCGCCTGGGTTTGCTGCAAAGTCAGCAAGAAAGTGATTCATCACATGATCATTGCCCTTTCATCTCTGGAGTTAGCCTCAACCTTACTGCTGTTGCCATTGGGTGAACGCTCGGCATTGATTTTCTGCTTTCAGCTGTTAGTGATGTTTGCACTGTTTAGCTGGAATAAGAAGCAGATGAGAACGTCAGGATAAGCACGCAAGAAAAAGCACAGAACAGCAACAGGCTGGCCGTCCGTTCTGGTCCCTGAAAACAAAAAGCCCTGCAAGTGCAGGGCTTTTTACAACGCGATGGTGATGCGGGTATCACTCAATATTTTGGATCTGCTCGCGCATCTGCTCGATCAGCACTTTGAGTTCAACGGCTGAGGCGGTGATCTCTGTGTTGATGGACTTGGAGGCGAGGGTGTTCGATTCGCGATTGAATTCCTGCATCATGAAGTCCAGACGCCGGCCACAGGCGCCGCCTTTTTTTAGAATTTTGCGGGTTTCTTTCACGTGAGAATCGAGGCGATCCAGCTCTTCGGCCACATCACTTTTCTGAGCCAGCATAATCAGTTCCTGCTCGACGCGGTTGGCGTCCAGCTCAACTTTGGCTTCTTCCAGACGCGTCAGAATGCGTTCGCGTTGCCATTGCATGACTTCCGGCATCAGCGCGCGTACTTTGGTGGCTTCTGTCGTGATGGCATCTAGACGCTGATCAATCAGGTCTTTCATGTTCGCGCCTTCGCTGGCTCGGGCGGCGATGAAATCATCCACTGCGCCGTCAAATGCAGTCAGCAGTTCCTGATTGATGATGTCCATGTCCTGTTCCGGGGTTTCCATCACGCCCGGCCAGTTCAGCACCTGAAACGGACCAATATTGCCTTCACCGGCGGTTTCTTTTACCCAGCTGGCGGCTTTGATCACCTGCTTGGCTAAAGATTCATTGATACGCAGTTCTGTGTTGGCAGCCGGGTTGGCTTCAAAGCGCAGGCTGCATTCGACCTTGCCGCGTGCCAGACGCTGACGAAAACGCTCGCGCAGGACAGGTTCCAGACTGCGGAACTGCTCTGGCAGGCGCAGATAAGTTTCCAGATATCGTTGGTTAACCGAACGGATTTCCCAAACGGCGCTGCCCCAGTCGCCTTTAACTTCGCGACGGGCATAGGCGGTCATACTGTGAATCATTGGCGATGGCCCTTAAGAAATGATGGCTAGATTATACGCACCAGTGCAGATAATGGAAATTGATCCGTATCGTCAGGCGGGTTCAGGGCGTGCAACAGGGCGGAGATCTGGCTATAATCGCCGGTCAATGTCTGCGGGTCGCCGAGCGGCCTGTCCTCAGCACCCAATATCAGCCAAGGTGGAATCCGATGCGTCCAAGTGGAAGAAGTGCCAGCCAAGTTCGTCCGATTACTATTACCCGTCATTTCACTGCCCATGCCGAGGGTTCGGTGCTGGTTGAATTCGGCGACACCAAGGTAATTTGTACCGCCAGTGTTGAAGAAAGTGTACCGCGCTGGCTGAAGGGCAAAGGCCAGGGCTGGGTGACGGCTGAATACGGCATGCTGCCTCGCGCAACGCACTCCCGGAACCGTCGTGAAGCGGCCAATGGTAAACAAGGCGGCCGTACGCTGGAAATTCAGCGTCTGATTGCCCGCAGTCTGCGTGCAGCGGTTGATTTGGAAGTGCTGGGTGAGCAGATGATCACTGTCGACTGTGACGTGATTCAGGCCGACGGCGGAACCCGGACCGCCTCGATTACGGGTGCGATGGTTGCACTGACCGATGCTATTCATGTGATGCTGGAAAAAGGTCTGCTGAAGAAGAACCCGCTGAAAACGACCATTGCGGCGGTTTCTGTCGGGATTTATCAGGGCACACCAGTATGCGATCTGGACTATGCCGAAGATTCCAGTGCGGAGACAGATATGAATGTCATCATGAACCGTGAAGGCAAAATTATTGAGATCCAGGGGACCGCAGAGGGCGAAGCCTTCAGTACCGAGGAACTCATGGCGATGCTGTCGCTCGCGAAAGACGGCATTGCCGAGATCATCAATATCCAGCAGGCATCGCTGGAAAGTTAACGTTTTTGGAGCGGTTCCTGTTGGAGCCGCTTTTTTTTGTCCGCAGAACACAGATCTTGCGGGATTTCGCCAGCCGCTTGTCCTTCGGCTGGAGCATGCGACCAATCGCTCGAGGAGAAACAATGAAAGCATATCAGCGTCAGTTCATCGAATTCGCTTTAGAGAAAGGCGTCCTGAAGTTTGGTGAGTTCACCCTGAAATCAGGCCGCAAGAGCCCGTACTTTTTCAATGCCGGTTTGTTTAACACCGGTCGTGATCTGGCACGTCTGGGCCGTTTTTATGCCGCAGCACTGGCCGATTCGGGCATTGCATTTGATGTGCTGTTTGGCCCGGCTTATAAAGGGATTCCTATCGCGACCACTACGGCCGTCGCACTGGCGGATCACCACGACATCGATACTCCGTACTGCTTTAACCGTAAAGAAGCCAAAGATCACGGCGAAGGCGGCAATCTGGTCGGCAGTCCGCTGGAAGGACGTATCATGCTGGTGGATGACGTGATCACGGCCGGGACCGCGATTCGCGAATCGATGGAAATCATCAAGGCGAATGGTGCTGATCTGGCTGGCGTGCTGGTGGCGATTGATCGTCAGGAAAAAGGCAAAGGCGAGCTGTCGGCGATTCAGGAAGTCGAGCGTGACTTTGGCTGTGCTGTGATTTCCATTGTGTCTCTGGGCGATGTAGTCAGCTATCTGGAAGAGCAGGATGGCATGGAAGCGCATCTGGAAGCGGTGAAAGCTTACCGCGCTCAGTACGGCATCTGATATCTTTCAGACCTGAACAGTAAAGGGCTGGCAGTGATGCCAGCCCTTTTTTGATGGTTTCGGGGGGATCGTGTCCTAGAGCTGAAAGGGAAAGAGAGAAAGTTAGCTCAGCTGATTGGTCAGCAGGTCCCAGTAAGCGGCGAAATTATCATTCGGCTTGTGTCGGAAGCTGGAGCGCACATAGCGGTTATAACTGCCTTCTACCTGACCCAGCAGCTGGGCAGAAAGAATGTTTTCATCGATCGGGAAACCGCGGCCTTCTCGCAGCTTACGCTCACGTAAAATTTGGCGGAGCTGGGTTTCAATCCGCTCAAACAGCTGGTTGATGCGTGACTGGAGCCGATCCTGTTCAAACATCAGGGCGTGACCGGTCATAATACGGGTCAGCCCCGGATTGCGCTCGGCAAAGACTAACAGCAGTTGCAGGACCATTCGCAGCCGGGTCATGGTGTCTTTTTCGTCATCCAGGATACGGTTGATACGAGTAGTGATGGAGTCTTCAATAAACTCAATCAGGCCTTCAAACATGCGGGCCTTGCTGGGAAAGTGGCGATACAGAGCGGCTTCGGAAACGCCAACCTGTGCGGCCAGTTTTGCGGTGGTAATGCGTTGGCTGCCCTGGCTCGATTCCAGCATTTCAGCCAATGCCTGCAAGATTTCTTCGCGGCGGTTGTTTTTTTTATTGCCAGCCATGAATAACCGTTCCTTTTCGATATAAGACTGTGTCCGGACAGAAAAACCTGAGTATCTTAGCCATGCGCTAAGGGCATGGAAAGTGTCTGGATCAGGCAGTGTTACCTGTATCGGCAGCCAGAATGTAAGCTTGAGAGCTGGCTGCCAAAAATCAGTGAGCTGTTTATCGTCAGCGGGGACGAAGTAGCAACATGGACGAGGCGGCTCAGCTTTGCTGCCGGAAGCGTTGGATGATTTCATCAATGAGCTGACGCCCCAGCGAGGTTTTGTCAGTCAGTGGAAGCGCCTTGTCACCCTTTGGCCAGTACAGGTGCAGGGCATTAGTGTCACTGTTGAATCCCTGTCCCTGCCGGGCGACGTCATTGGCGCAGATCAGGTCCAGGTTTTTACGTTGCAGTTTATCCCGGGCATAGCGTGCGACATCCTGCGTCTCAGCGGCAAAGCCGACGGTGAAAGGTCGCTGCTCCGCCATTGCTGCAACGGCGGCGATGATATCCGGATTTTTCACCAGTGTCAGTACCAGCTCATCGTGCCCCTGTTTTTTCTTCATTTTCTGCTCAGCCATTTCTGCCGGGCGGAAATCAGCTACGGCAGCACAGCCGATAAAGATATCGTGCAAAGGGGCCTGTTCCGTCGCAGCCTGATGCATTTCGACTGCACTCTCGACATCGATTCGCTGGACACCTGCCGGGGTGTTCAGGCTGACCGGGCCGCTGATCAGCGTGACGCTGGCACCGCGTTCTGCGGCAGCCTGTGCAATGGCGTAGCCCATTTTGCCGGAGCTGTGGTTGGTCAGGTAACGTACCGGGTCAAGCGCTTCCCGGGTCGGTCCGGCGGTGATGGCAATGCGTACCCCTGCCAGATCCTGTGGCCGGAAGAAGTTTTCGATTTCAGCAACCAGTGCCATCGGCTCCAGCATCCGGCCCGGGCCGACATCGCCACAGGCCTGTTCGCCACTTGCCGGTCCCCAGATCTGATGTCCCCATCTGGTCAGAACAGCCAGATTCTCCTGAGTCGAGGGTTGACGGTACATCTGCTGGTTCATTGCCGGGGCGACGGCAATCGGGGCACTGGTTGCCAGGCACAGCGTGCTCAGCAGATCGTTCCCCATCCCGGCACGCAGGCGGGCGATCAGATCTGCTGAGGCCGGTGCCAGCAGCACCAGGTCAGCCCACTTCGCGAGCTCAATGTGACCCATGGATGCTTCTGCGGCAGGATCGAGCAGGCTGTCCGCCACCGGCTTGCCGGAAACGGCCTGCATGGTCAGCGGTGTAATGAATTCCTTGGCGGCGGGGGTCATGACGACACGGACCTCTGCGCCACGCTCAATCAATCGGCGTGTCAGTTCTGCGCACTTATAGGCTGCAATCCCGCCGCTGATCCCCAAAAGTATTTTTTTTCCTGCCAGTGTTTTCATTCGATAGCCTGCTTCCTGAAAAACTGGCAACAAGATATCACCAAAGCGGAACGGATTCATCGCTTTAGTACTGAGAAAAATGACCGTTTACTTGTGCTATATCACCATCTTGTCGGGTAATCACTCGACAGAAGTGGTGAGAGGCAGTGTAACTGTGTCTCTGGCCTGCGGCGGATGCCACAGTTTCAACTTGTGGTCTTTGTACTGTTCCCGGGACTCGCTTCTGCTTGAACAAAATAAGCACAGAGGATCGGAACGGAATGGCTTTGAAGCATTTACCTCTAGAGACAAGGCCCAGAGAAAAATTACTGCAACGGGGGGCCAGTACATTGTCGGATGCTGAATTACTGGCGATTTTTCTGCGGACCGGTCTGCCCGGTACCAATGTCATCGAGTTAGCCGGGCAGTTGCTGCAGTCGTTTGGGTCCCTGCGGGCTTTACTGGCGGCTGACCTGCAAAGCTTTTGCCAGCATAAAGGACTGGGCCCGGCAAAATTTGTTCAGTTGCAGGCCGTGTTGGAAATGAGTCTGCGTTATCTGACTGAGCGGATGGAGCGTGGTGAGGCGCTGACCAGCCCGGAACAAACCCGGCGCTATCTGAGCCATTTGCTGCGAGATCGACACCGAGAAGCATTTTTTGTGTTGTTTCTGGATAACCAGCACCGGGTGATCCGTGGCGAAGTGATGTTTGAGGGAACAATTGATGCGGCCAGCGTGTATCCGCGTGAAGTTGTAAAAAGATCACTCGAACTTAATGCAGCGGCGCTGATTTTAGCGCATAATCACCCCTCAGGCGTAGCGGAGCCAAGTCAGGCCGATCGGCGAATTACGCGGAGGATCAGCGATGCGCTGGCCCTGGTGGACATTCGGATCCTCGATCACTTCGTTGTTGGTGATGGTGAAGTGGTTTCTTTTGCTGAACGAGGTTGGCTATAAAGTAGGCCGAAATTGATCAAAAAGACAAGAAAGGATCTGCTCGGGACTTGAGCAACTGGTTTTGACTTAGTATAATGCGCGACCTTTGATAGCTTCGGTTAGATGGAATGCTTTTTGCGTTCGGTTAATCGCGGTTGATATCGAGCTGAAACGATTTGGAGAAGACAGTAATGTCCCGAGTATGCCAAGTAACTGGTAAACGTCCTGTAACGGGTAACAACCGTTCACACGCACGTAATGCCACCAAGCGTCGTTTTCTGCCGAACCTGCAAACTCATCGTTTCTGGGTAGAAAGCGAAAAACGCTTCGTTAAACTACGCCTTTCTGCGAAAGGCATGCGTATCATTGACAAGAAAGGTATCGATACCGTTCTGTCTGAAATGCGTGCTCGCGGCGAGAACGTTTAAGAGGATTCTAAGCAATGGCTAAAGGCATTCGTGAGAAGATCCGTCTGGTATCATCTGCCGGCACAGGTCACTTCTACACTACCGACAAAAACAAGCGTAACATGCCAGGCAAATTTGAGATCAAGAAATTTGATCCAGTTGTCCGTAAGCACGTTATGTACAAAGAAGCAAAAATCAAGTAATTGGTTTCTTTTGCTTTTTGATAAAAACCCAGCCAAGGCTGGGTTTTTTTATGGCTGTCAGTTGGCAAGCAGATTATCATCGGAGTTCAATGAATGCAGATGGAGGCCGGATGAAACTGACACGCCGTGGCTGGAACAATTTAGTTATCATTGGTGTATTGCTTTTTGTCGCCATCATTCAGCTCCCTGAACTGCTCAGGCAGCGCATGATCCCGGAACCCTCTGTCACGACGCAGGACACGGCGGGTCTGGTCCGTTTACTGCCGTCTGAAAGCCGTATCGAGAAACTGGTCCTGCCTGATGTCATTTTCAGCCAGCAGGCCGGTGTCTGGCAGTCTGAACCTGCCATTTCCGATGATCCTGCGGTGATTGTTTCCCACTGGTCCGGGATAGCCGGAACAAAAGTGGATGCCGATACTTATGCCCGTTTGAGCGACAAGCTGACCGCACCACGGAGCGTCGAAGTATGGCTGACCGATCAGGCTGAGCCCTACCGGTTGACGGTTTATCAGCTTCCTCAGTTCTGGCTGTTGCAAAACTGGGCAGGGGAGTGGCTGGCTATCACCGTTGAACCCGGTTATCTGTTTCCCGCCACCTGACCTTATGTTTCACCAGAGAATCCAGAAAGAAGATGCCAGAATTACCCGAAGTTGAAGTCAGTCGTATGGGGATCACCCCGCATGTGGTCGGTCAGACCGTCACTCAGGTGACGGTGCGCAACCCTAGTTTGCGCTGGCCGGTCCCTGCCGAGCTTCAGTTACTGCAAGGGCAAACAATTCGCGGGGTCAGTCGCAGAGCCAAGTACCTGCTGTTGGAAACCGATGCCGGTTTCGCCATTATCCATCTGGGTATGTCTGGCAGTTTACGGATTCTTCCGGAGGATGTTCCGCCGGCGAAACATGATCACGTTGATGTGAAGCTGGCCAGTGGTGAAGTTCTGCGTTACAACGACCCCCGCCGGTTCGGTGCCTGGCTGTGGCAGGAACGCGACAGCGAGCACCCGGTGCTGAGTAAACTGGGGCCGGAACCGTTGAGTGAGGAATTCAATGCACCGTATCTGATCGGCAAAGCCCAAGGGAAACGTACGGTGATTAAGCAGTTCATCATGGATAACCAGGTGGTCGTGGGGGTCGGGAACATCTATGCCAATGAGTCCTTGTTCTCGGCGGGGATTCATCCTCAGGCGCCAGCAGGCTCATTGTCACCGGAACGACTGAGTTTATTGGTTGACGAAATTAAAAGCGTGCTGAACAAAGCGATTACGCAGGGCGGCACCACCTTGAAAGATTTCAGGCAGAGTGACGGTAAACCCGGCTACTTTGCCCAGGAGCTGCAAGTGTATGGCAAGGCAGGTCAGCCGTGCCCGCGCTGTGGCCAGCAACTCAATGAGGCCAAAATCGGGCAGCGTGCTACAGTCTTCTGTAGCGGGTGCCAGCCCTTGTAAATTCATATGTAATCACGGCCTCACTCTGTTTTTAGGGAATGAAAAGGAGATGTGAGCATGCGTTATCTGGTAACTGGCGTGGCAGGATTTATCGGCAGTGCCGTGGCTCAGCGGCTCTGCAGCCTGGGTCATGAAGTGGTCGGGATTGACAACTTCAACAGCTACTATGATGTGAAACTGAAACAGGCCCGGGTGCAGCGGATTACCCATCCGGCATTATTAGTACTGGACTGCGATCTGGCCGACCGGGAAGCCATTGCACGGCTGTTCCTGGCGCATCAGTTCGATCGGGTGATCCATCTGGCGGCGCAGGCTGGCGTGCGCTACTCCCTGGATAATCCCATGACCTATGCTGACAGTAACCTGACGGGTCACCTGACCATTCTGGAAGGCTGTCGTCGTCATCAGATTGAGCATCTGGTCTATGCATCTTCCAGTTCGGTTTACGGCCTGAACCGCAAACTGCCGCTAACGACGGATGACAGTGTTGATCACCCCGTTTCTCTCTATGCAGCAACCAAAAAAGCCAATGAGCTGATGGCGCACACCTATTCCCACCTTTACGGCATTCCGACCACAGGTCTTCGTTTTTTCACCGTTTATGGCCCCTGGGGCAGACCGGATATGGCACTGTTTAAGTTTACGGAGGCCATGCTGGCCAGTCAGCCGATTGATATTTATAACCAAGGGGACATGCTGCGCGATTTTACCTACATTGATGATATCGTCGAAGGGGTCGTGCGGATTCAGGACGTGATTCCGACCTCCCAGCCCGACTGGCTGGTTGAAACCGGATCGCCGGCTACCAGCTCAGCCCCTTACTGTGTATATAATTTGGGGCATGGTCAACCCGTAAAGCTGATGGATTTTATTGCGGCACTGGAAAAAGCGCTGGGCCGGGAAGCCATCAAGAACTACATGCCAATGCAGCCGGGTGATGTATATGCGACGTATGCGGAAACAGAAGACTTGTTTGCTGTGACTGGTTTCCGGCCTCAGGTAAGCGTGGATGCGGGCGTGCAACGATTTGTTGACTGGTATCTGGATTATTACGGTCAGAGTGCACAGGGAAAGATTGCGGCACACTAAGGCGGTGCCGCATTTTTAGGATTATTCCGCCAGTTTGTCTCTCAGGGCCTGAGCAATGGTCGGGTGTACGAACTGGTCCACCTGACCCTTGTGCAGTGCGACTTCCTTGACGATGGTTGATGAGATAAATGAGTTCTCTTCGGCCGGGGTCAGGAACACCGTTTCGAGTTCCGGCATCAGGCGGCGGTTCATATTGGCAAGCTGGAATTCATATTCAAAATCCGAGACTGCACGCAGACCGCGCACCAGAATATTGGCCTGATGCTCACGGGCGAAATCAACCAGCAGGCCTGAAAAACCCACAACTTCAACATTCTCCAGGTGGCTGGTGACGGCTTTCGCCAGATTCACCCGTTCCTGCAGATCAAACAGCGGCTTTTTACTCGGGCTGAAAGCGATGCCAACAACCACATGATCGAACATGGCAGCCGCACGCTCGATCAGATCCTGGTGGCCGTTGGTAATCGGGTCAAAGGTACCGGGATAGATTACTCGGGTTGTCATCTCAGCATTCCTTTCTGTATGTCCTGTGAAATTGATGTTGGGCGCCATTCTTTACAAGTTGTTGTAAATGGCTTCGTAGTCTTTGGCTGTCGCTGCAATATCAAACAGCTTCATTTTTTCCTGGCCGGCTTCGATATATCGCTCACGGAGAGCACTGTCCCGGGCTACGCGAGCAATGGCTTCTGCCAGTTGCCGGCTGTCTCCGACTGGGATCAGCTCGCCGTTGATGCCATGATCAATAATATCCGGGATACCCCCGGCACGGGTTGCGATCACAGGTAAGCCCGCTTTCATCCCTTCAAGGATCACCGAGCCGAGTCCTTCAGTATGGGACGGATGTACCTGAAGGTCCGCTGCTGCGAACCAGTCCCCCATATTCGACTGTTTCCCCATGAAGCTGATATTGGTTAATCCCTGCGCCTGGGCTTCCAGCTCGGCGCGCAGTTTGCCGTCTCCCAGAATGGCAATATGAACCTGAGGTGCCTGTTGTTCAAGCAAACGGGCGGCTTCGATGGTGACATTAAAGCCTTTGTGCTTGAGCAGGTTGGCGGCATGGATGACCAGAAATTTGTCGCTGAACTGGCTGCGGATGGCGTTCACTTCAGTGTCATTGACCGGGTAAACCACGGGTGAACTGGGAATCTTATGCGGCCGCTGATTCGTCACTTTCGCCTGAATACAGTCCACGATGGCCGTGCTCAGACCAATGGTCACGCTGGCATCATGATAGCTTTTTTTCAGTAACCAGCGATCTTTGAGCGGGTTGTCGATACGCCGGGTCACAATGTAGGGGCAGCCGAACAGCTTTGACTGAATCCAGGCCCAATAGATAGCCCGTCCTTCGTGGACATGAATTGCCTGGCAGTGTTTGGTTATCGCAGCACGATGCCCCAGCAGGAAATGCTTGATCAGCACCATGCGGCAGCCAAGTGCTTCTGCTTTGGCTGCAAACGGACTACGCGGGTTGGCGACGACCGTCAGTGTATAGCCCATATTGCGCTGCTGTTTGATCAGTTGCAGCGTCTGCTGCTCACCACCACTGAAGCCGGTGGCAAGATTCACATGGCAGATGTGCTTATTCATTCGGTGTATTTTTCCTTACGTAGTCGCGTAACCACAAGTCGGCATAGCGGGTAAATACGGTGTTGGCGCTTAGAATTGCGAGGAGCAGCCCGTGTCTGCCATCAAGAAAGCCTCGTTTGAGAATATACATCTTCAGAAATCGAACCAGGGCATGATTGAATGCAGTTCCCAGAGATGATTTTTTTTTGCCTTCCCGCTGATCCGCCCATGATTTCGCATAGAGGGCAGTTTTGCGCGTATATTGACTGAGATGATCGAACGTAAAATGACGCAGGCGCCCATTCAGCGGTTTGACCGTCAGATTATCAGTGATGACTTTTTCATGGACAAGCGCATCATTATATTGAGTTTCATCCCGGCGATAGAGGCGGGTAACCCAGTCTGGCGACCAGCCAGAATAACGAATGGTTTTGCCGAAAGCATCACTCAGACGGTTCAGCTTGAAGGCAACCCGGGTTGGGTTGGCGGTGATTGCTGTCTGAATCTCAGCTTTGAGTTCCGGTGTGACCCGTTCGTCTGCATCCAAAACCAGAATCCAGTCTGTCGTCATATGCGATTGTGCACGCTGGCGCTGAGGTCCGAAGCCTGGCCAATCGGGATAACAGAAGAATTTATCAGTGTAACGGCGGGCGATGCTTTCTGAATCATCGGTGCTGCCTGAGTCAACAATCACAATTTCGTCAACCCAGCCAGCTACGGTATCCAGACAGGCGGCCAGGTGCTGTGCTTCATTCTTGATGATCATCAGCACACCCAGAGTGGTGTGGGAAGTGTTGGGAGCCATTCGGTGTCCAGTGTTCAAGTTAAAAATTGATGATTGCCATTACAATCATATGCGAATGATTATGCCGACCGGGCTTAACGAAGTAAAACCTCGGTCAGATTTCATCACTGAACTTATTGCTTTCGTTCAGGATTGAGTATTTAGGGTGATGCGATCAAACATCGCAATGACCTGTTCCGGCCGGATACGCTGCATGGCCTGTTCATCTTTTACCCGGCTGCGCCATGGCAGTTGCTCAGGAGATTGACCGGTTTTTTCCCGGATGCATTCATCGTAAACACTGACCACATATTGCCGGGATAAATAGGGACCGGTTCGTTCAGGGTTATGATGTGCATAGAGGCCAAGAACCGGGGTGCCGACCGCAACAGCCATGTGGGCCGGACCAGTATCCGGGGCACAGACCAGTGCGGCTCTCTGTAAGAGAGCGAGCAGTTGCTTTAGGCTGCTCTGACCAATCAGGTTGTTCACCGGAAAGTCGAGTCTGGCTTCAATCGCATTCCCTAAATCGACCTCAATCTTTGCCGGACTCCCAGCCAGAATGACGGCGAAGCCCTGCTGATGAGCATGCTTTGCCAGCGCTGCATAACCTTCAGCTGTCCAGTTTTTATAGCCTTTACTGGCCGCCGGGGCAATGACCAGCGTGTTGTCCTGATAGATATGCTGATCCGCCCAGCGCTGGTCTTCTTCCGACAGCGGGATCTCCCAGCTCGGGGTCAGATCGGTCACTCCCAGCGTGGCGGCGAATTGCATAAAACCGTCCAGGACGTGGGGAGCGTCCGGTGATGTCACTTTGACATTGGTGAAGAGCTGCTGCAGATCGCTGCTGCGGGCGGCATCAAACCCCAGCTTAAATTTCGCCTTGATCCCCAGGCTGACAATGCTGGCACGAATTGCGGTCTGCATGTGCAGCAGGGCGTCAAAGCGTTCACCTTTCAGCGCTTGCCAGACGGCTTTATAGCCCTGCCAACCCTGTTTTTTGTCAAAGACAATCACACGGATCCCCGGCAGTCCTTTCAGCAGTCGTGCTTCTACTTTGCCACATATCCAGGTCAGCCGTGTCTCGGGCCACTGTCGCTGAATCGCCTGCGCCATGGCAATACTGTTACAGACATCACCAATCGCCGACAGGCGAAGGATACACAGTGATTCGGGAGCGGAAGTGAATAAACTCATGACACCTGCTTATAAAATGATGCATTTGCGTGGTTTGGAATTATATACATTTCGATGACCGGAATCAGCGTGATTTGTGTTCACTGAGTGTCCACAGAGTGTGCACGAAGTGCACGCTGAGCGTTCAGAGTGTGAGTATGACGTGAACGTCCGGCAAAGAACCCGTTCCGAACATGACGAACCCCGGCAATCCCGTATAAAATAGTGTTTTTCAGCCGTTTGGGATACAGGTTCATGGAAATACGGGAGCAGGATAACTGTCGGGTGATGTTTGACCCGGTTTTGCTGGCAGAAGATCCCTGGCAGTGCTTTGAACCGGATTTCTGGCAGAGACAGCAGGCTGTGACAGGGAGTGCCCGCGGACGGGGGACGACCTGGTTTGTCCGGGGACAGGAAGTCGACATGGCTTTGCGCCATTATTATCGCGGCGGTCTGTTCGGGAAACTGGTGAAAGATCAGTACCGGTTTTCTGACTGGGCATCCTGCCGGAGTATGGCGGAATTTGCATTATTGCAGCATCTGGTGGCGAAAGGGGTACGGGTACCGCGTCCGGTCGCTGCCAGAGTATGTAAAACCGGTTTGTTCTATCGCGCAGATTTACTCACCGAAAAAGTGCCGGATGCCACTGATTTGGTAGATAGGCTGCAGCAAGGACCACTGTCCGAATTACAGTGGCAGGCTGTGGGCGCGATGATCCGCAAGATGCATGACAGTCAGGTCAATCATACCGATTTAAATGCGCATAATATTTTGCTTGATCGCGAAGAGCGAATCTGGCTGATCGACTTTGATAAATGTAGCCTGACAGATGGTGAGCACTGGAAAGCCGCAAATTTGTCCCGCCTGCATCGCTCTTTTGTGAAAGAAGTCGATAAGGCGGGCATTCAATGGCAGGCATCAGACTGGCAGCAACTGCTTGTTGGCTACGGTGGGTAATCGGATTACTCCAGCAGCCGGATTTATCTTGCAGAGATACTGGCTGTCAGTGCGGTCAGGGTACGTTCAATAGCACCCTGATTGGCGTTCACGACTGCCAGCGCAGCTTGCCCCATTTGAGACTGTGTCTCCGGGCTTTCCAGCAGTCGTGTAACGGTTTCGGCTAAACCTTTGCTATCGTCAATAACTTCAGCTCCGCCTGCATTCAACAGCTGGGTCGTAATGTCGGTAAAATTGTAATAACTGGGTCCGGTGAGGATCGGTTTCGCCAGAGCGGCCGGTTCCAGCAGGTTATGACCGCCGACTTTGTCCCCAATCAGGCTGCCGCCGACAAACGCCAGATCACAGGCTCCCAGCAGCAGCATCATTTCTCCCATGGTATCGGCCAGATAGATTTGTTGCTCTGCGAGTAGTGTTTCCGGTTGTGTTCGGCGGGCGGTGGTAAATCCGTGCTGCAGGCACAAGGCATGGACCGCATCAAAACGTTCCGGATGCCGGGGAACCAAAATCAGCAGGGTATCCGGATGAGATGCCAGAACCTGACGATGGGCTTCCAGCACTTGTTCGTCTTCACCGGCGTGGGTGCTGGCTGCAATCCAGACCGGACGCTGGCTGCCCAGCTCTTCTCTCAGTGCTGTGCTGGCTTGTATCAACCCTTCAGGGAGAGAAATGTCAAACTTGATGGAGCCAGTGATCTGTACGGCTTGCGAAGGGACACCGAGCCGGATGAAGCGGTCGGCGTCGTCACGGTGCTGGCAGAGAACCCGATCGAGATGATTGGCCAGCAGGTGAAACAGTGGCTGTACCTTCGCATAGCGCTGGCAGGAACGTTCCGACAGGCGGGCGTTCAGGACAGTCACAGGTAGACCTGCCTGCCTGGCCGCTGCAAGAGTGTTGGGCCAGAGTTCGGTTTCCATGATACACAGGGCACGCGGTTGCTGTTTTTTCAGAAAAAGACGTAACGCCCAGGGAAAATCCAGTGGCATGTAACGATGTTCAACCAACTCGCCAAGTCTGGCTGCCTGTTCAGCTCCAGTGGCTGTCGTGGTGGTCAGCAAAATCGGCAATGTTGGATAACGGGCTTTTAGCACTTTGATGAGCGGGGTGACAGCCAGTGTTTCACCGACTGAAACGGCATGGATCCACAAAGGCTGGTGGCCCTGGACTCTGGGACTGAACCCAAAATGTTCTTTCCACCGTTTGCCGACAGGCGGGACACCGGGACGCTTTTTATAGAGAGAGAGCAACAGTACGGGGGCAACCAGTGTTAATAAACAGGTGTATAGAAAACGCAGCATTAATCCTCTCATTCGTGGCGGGACTGCCACTGCCCGGACAGTTCAAAGTATTTTTTCAGAACCAGTAAACCAATCAGTTTCTCCCGTTGGGGATGACAGAACTGATGAACATGCTCATGTGCGTTGGCAATGATTGCTTCAGCCGCTTCCGGGTGCTGGCTGTAGTATTGCACTTTCTCTTCGATATCTGAGCAATCATCCTTCAGCTCGACATAATGAACGCCAGCCTTCAGAGTTCCTTCCATAAACCAGGTTTCATATTTTGGTTTTGGCATCATGCACAGTGAGTTGGAAGACATAGCCCATTTCAGGTTGGTGGCGACGTCCTTGCCTTCAATACAAAGAATGAATTTGTAGTCGAGCTGCTCGTCAATGCTCAGAAATCCTTTCAGCCAAGGTACCTGGCCTTCGTTTTCATTCACCTGTCCGATGTCACCGTGAGGCAGGTTATAGCACGACCGAACCATCTGCTTACGGTGCTCTTGGTGAGCTGCCCCTCGCCAAACCAGCATGTCCTTCTTCTCTCGGAAACTTTTGCTGTCATGAATGAAATTGAAGTGCCTGACTTTATTGAGTTTGAACAGCACTGCGTTGTCATTGTCACCGTGAACCGGTCTGGCTTTGACCAGAAAAGGGTATGGTTCAATATGGGTATCATCACCGAATCGGTAAGCTACTTTGAAATTATGGTCAAAGTAATTCAGGTACTCTTTGAGATCATAGAAATACGCACTTTGCCCCTTTTTCCGGTAATTCCGAATCGCTACAGATTTTTCGTTCGGCAGGGTGAATGCATGCGTATGTTTCAGGTAATAATCGACCCGGGATGCGATGTAATTTCTGTCATACTGATCCAGGGTATTCAGCAGGTACCTGAGCCGGCGCTGGTAAAACAATTTTGGCGTCAGGGAACGCAGGGCATTTTTGCTGTAAAAAGAAAATTTGCTGTTCTTTTGCCTGTTGTGTAATCGTATCAACGTTATTGCTCCAGCGTTATTCGGCCAAATCATTGATAGCTTGAATCACACGCTCTGCAGGCAGTTCTTTCAGGCATTTCAGATGACCGTAAGGACACTCTCGCTTAAAGCAGGGCCGGCATTCAATGTCAGTGTGGACAATGGAGACTTCTTCCGCCAACGGCGGGGTATAGTCCGGTGAGGTTGAGCCATAGATTGCCACGACTTTACAGCCGACCGCTGCGGCCACATGCATCAGACCGGAATCATTACTGACGACTGTATGGCAGAGAGCCAGCAGATCCACGGCTTCAATCAGACTGGTTTGTCCGGCTAGGTCATGGCAGTGTTGTTGTAGGTCATCAGGCAACCCGTTTCTGATCGCTGAAGTGACCGGTTGATCTTTGGCTGAACCAAACAGCCAGACTTGTTGGCCCTGCTCAATCATGCGTTGAGCAACCTGTGTGAAATAAGCTTCCGGCCAGCGTTTCGCCGGGCCGAATTCAGCACCGGGGCACAGACCGATCACCGGACGATCCTGAGAAAGCGCCAGGCGTGAGATGGCTGCTGACTGCTTGTTTGGGTCAATGGTCAGGGCCGGTCTGGGTAATGGCGGCAGGGCTGCGCTGCTGGTCATTTCATTCTTAGGGTAAGCCAGCGCACTATAGCGCTCAATCACCAGACCAAACTCACGTTTATTGCTGCGCAGGTCTGTGAGCAGTCCGTAACGACTTTCTCCTTTCCAGCCGGTCCGGACCGGAATTTTGGCAAACAACGGAATCAGGGCTGATTTGGCTGAGTTCGGCATAATAAATGCCTGATCATAGCTGGCTTCGCGAAGGGATTTCCCAATACGATACCGCCCTTTCAGGTTAAACGCGCCGTGGCCGATGGGCATATCAATGGCACGGTTTACTTCTGGCATCCGTTCCAGAATTGGCCGGCACCATGCAGGTGCCAGGACATCAATGTCAGCATCTGGATGGCGTTGTTTCAGGCTGATGTACAGGCATTGTGACATCACCATATCGCCGACCCAAGACGGGCCGATTATTAAAATTTTCATATGACGCTGCACTTTTTCTTTCAGTAGGGTTTGCTGCCATCCGGTCGGGTTTTCAGCAGTTGCAGATTCCACATATACTGCTCTTGATAAGGGGCGACCATTTTTTCCAAAGCTTCAGCCAGCAGATTTGCATCGTGCTGGGTATCCGGTCCCGGTAATGGATTAAGTACCGGGGAAATGTGAATTTCGAATTTACCATTTTCTGTATTGTATACCGGGATCATCGGTATTACAGATGCGTTTGTCAGTTTTGCGATTTTGCCTAAACCAGAGAACGTTGCTTTTTTGGTTGCAAAGAAATCAGTGAACTGGCTTTGCTCCGGTCCGAAATCTTCATCCGGTAAGTAGTAGCCCAGAAACCCAGATCTGATTGCACGGATGTAAGGTTTTAGCCCTCCGTTACGAGCATAACAAATTCCGCCGTATTGCAATCGCTGGCAACTGATCAGCCAATCAAAAACGGGCTGTCGGTGCTGTGGTTTCATAAGTGCTGCAACGGGCAGACCCAGAGAGGCCCAGTAGATAGCCGGAAAATCAATTGCCCAGCAATGTGGAACTAAAATGATCACTGGTTTGTTGGCTGCGATTTCTTTGTCCAGGTGCTCCTGACCAAAAACCTGAGTGCGTTTCTGTAAGTGTTCCCTGCTTCTAAAAAGTAGCTCTCCCATGGCCAGGATGACCTGAGAAGCAACAGAGTACATCTTATCGATCTTTGTTTCGCGTTCTTCAGTCGTCATTTCCGGAAAGCAGAGGGTCAGATTGACACGTGCACGATGACGCGCTTTCTTCACTCTGCGACCAAGATGTAGTCCAATAAAACCAGCGATTGGATCTCTGATTCGCCATGGAAGCTGTGCAAACAGACTTAGTAAGAAAATACTGATCCAAGTTCCCCAGTGCCGGGGATGCAGAAATGACCACTGGAAAGTGGGGTGGTAGCCAGGGGTTAGTTCATCCTGTGATACCCGGTTTTGGACGGTAGTCAAAAGATAATCTCTCTTGTTACTGTGAATGTCTTCACTTGAAAGTTACGGGACTCACTAACATTATTTTCTGAAGAAATATTTCTGCCAGACATAAAACTTCCCCCATAAACCCATGTGTTTGGATTTCAGGAAGATCAGTCCTTTTGACTTTTTCCAGCTGTGCTGGAACCAGTGTGTCAGATATGCGTTACTCGGCTTGTCGAAGTGCATCGGCTCGCCCTGATAATTGTAGAAATATTCGATCGGATAAAGCTGACAGTTTTCTGATTGTCTTAGTTCCTGATTTAACAGAAAGTCTGTCATAATCTCAGGTCCCATATAAAGCGGGGACTGGTGAATATCTTTTTCGTAGAACTGCACAAGTTGATTCAGGATCACTGAATCGGGTTCTGCATAGATTGAAGCAGTTCCCAGCAAGGTTGCTGATTCGTAGCCGACCGAAAACTTGCAGTTTTCAAAGAGCGGGAAGGGATCCTGCTGGATTGTGACATCAACGTCCAGATACAGACCGCCTTCATGCTGAAGGATTTTTAATCGCAGGTAATCGGTAACAAAAGCAAACAGCCCTTTGTCATGGCATGTTTTGGCAAAAGGACATGCTGAAATCCACTGCTGAATCAGGGGATGTTCATCGGTCCAAAGCGTGAAGTTGTATCCTTGTTTTTGCCAGTCATCAATACAGACAAATGCAAGCGGCGGCATTTTTTTGCCCAGCCAAATGGCATGAATTTTCTTAATCATTCGCAGTTAGTTCTTTGGAGCGGGAGCCTCTGAGTTGATGAGTGAGGAAGAAGGTATAACAACTCCCCAGCATCACGTTATGTATCCATTGGCCATTATTGGAAAAGAAGAATGATTCAAACAGATTCACGGTCAGCCAGTACACCGTGAACATGAGGGAAATCAGTAATACTTCATTGACACCTCGTTTTTCCGGAGCACACATGGCAGCACGAACAACCCAAGCAAAGACAAAATACATGAGAAGCAGGCCAACAATGCCATAGGATACAAGCAACTCAACATGGGAGCTGTGCAGGTGCGTATAGTATAGTTTGATATACGCAGGGAAGTGTTCCGCATGCTGGATTACTTTTGCTCTACTGTTGTAACCACTGCCCAGAATAGGCCTTTCCTTGATCCACTTTAAGGCCTCATACCATAAGTGGAGGCGGGTACCGGCACTGTCAAATGGAATTTGTGACATATCTCCATTGGTGATAATTGAAGTGGCTGTCCCCATTTCTTTTTGTACCCTGTCATGAACTAGGGGTACACTTGCGTATGTAAAAAAGGCAAAACCCAGCAGAGAAAATGAACCTGCCAGAATCAGCTTATTGAGCTTTTCTTTGTGCAATATGGCATAAAGGAAGATACCTATGACATAGGCAGCAAGCAATGCGACCCAGACCTGACGGGATTGTGTAGTAATAACCACAAAAGCAAAAGCGCCAAACAATAACAGGGATGAGATGAACAGCACGATATTTTTGTACCCTCTTGCTTTGATGCTCAGGCAACCGTACTTCATCAGGAAAAATGAAGACAACAGAAAGCCGACACCACTGTACATGGCAGGATATTGTGCATTAATGATGTTGAAATCAATTCTTATCCCTTTTAAGCCCATTTCTATCTGCTGGATGACGTCAGAGTGGCTGTAAAACGCCAGCAGAATTCCCAGACACATTGACCACCAGGCCAGGTACACATTATTCAGTGAGCCTTTGAGCCAGTAAGCCATAAAAATAAAGAAGAACAAATCCGTCAATGCGCCAATATGGGGGGTCGCATTGGCAAGCTCAGGAATATCAATTCGGGAGTTGACCCAACTGAGAAGCTGAACAAGGATTGCGAAAAGCAGAGCCCACAATATTTTATCTTTCCAAAATTGTTTCCTTTCAACATACAGTGCAGCAATTGAAGCCAGTATGAATACAGTCTGGAAGATATCACCCACATCCCGGTATGAGCGTTTGAACAGGATATAGCCAATCACACAGCACAACATCGCCAGGCAAAAGCCTTTTGAATCCAGGAGTCTTTTTAATCGTGCGTCAAGTTGCATTTCGGGGTGCTCTAGTTTTTGTATGTCAGGTGCCAGGCCGATTTTCAGATAACTTTGGTCAGCTTTCTCATCAGGGTTTCATAAGCCCTGAAACCTTCAATGTATAATTTGTGGGACGGTCCCACAGGCTGTTTCTGTTTTCGTCTTGTGCCTATGACAGTTTTTGTTTGTGAACGTTCGAAGGCAGAAGGAAACACATGATATGCTTTTACGCCATGCCGCCAAGGCTTTTCCATATAGTCGTCGACTGGCTCAATAAAATATTGAGCGTGCAGGATAAACTGTTTGGCGGCTTGTGGAGAGATAATATACGCGCTGGTACCACAGGTTCCCTTGCAGTAAAAACCCAGAGAATATATTCCCTCGATCTTGAACGCAGCTTTATATTGATTGGGCTGATGTGCCGACATCTTGATATATCCACACTGCTCAACACGATGGCTAAGATCTTTGAGCAATGAATGGAGATCTTCAGTGAGTAATTTGACGTTATCTTCCAGAATAACAATCGGTTCATTCAACTCGACACACTTTTCCCACAATGCGAAGTGACTGGCATAGCAGGCGATTTCTGCAGGAATAAGATGATAGCCTTTTCGCTTAAATGTTAGCTCAGGAGCCGCTTTGTCACAGTGAAGGAAATGTAGTGCCTCTGTACCATCAATAGCATCAAAGAACTCAAAAGAAATTCCAGCATGAGTTAAAAGGGCTTGCATATGCGCACGGCGTTCAGTTGAACGTTTCAAGCTGACAACATAAGTTTTCATAGTCATCAATCATTTTTCTCTGCGAAATAGCGGCACATCTTCATATGGAATTATGTGCCATTCATTAATACATAATTGTCTAACGATTCAGAATCGCCATATACTCGGCTACGCCTTCAGCGACGGTCTTGAATTCTTCCTGATAGCCGGCTGCCCGGACTTTCGAAAGATCTGCCTGAGTATATGTCTGGTAGCGGCCTTTCAGGTGTCCCGGGAAAGGCACAGTTTCAACGTTACCCTTGCCGTGGTGTTTGATGACTGCATCCGCGACGGCCTGGAAGCTTTCCGCACGGCCGGTACCACAGTTGTAAATACCGGACACACCGTTTTGCCAGAACCACAGGTTCATTTTGCAGACGTCGCCGACATAAACGAAGTCACGCTTGAAGGTTTCAGAACCTTCAAACAGTTTAGGACTTTCGCCTTTTGACAGTTGCTCATTCAGGTGGAACGCAACGGATGCCATGCTGCCTTTGTGCTGCTCACGCGGGCCATAGACGTTGAAATAACGGAAGCCGGTAATTTGCGAAAGAGTTTCACCATGGGCCTCGGCATCCTGCCACAGACGGCGGACATAGTTGTCAAACAGCTGCTTGGAATAACCGTAAACGTTCAGGGCACCTTCGTAATTTTTTTCTTCAATGAAATCACGGTCACGGCCGCCATAGGTGGCTGCAGAAGACGCGTACAGGAACGGAATCTCGCGCTCCAGACAGTAGTGCAGCAACTCTTTGGAATACTCGTAGTTGTTGAGCATCATGTATTTGCCGTCCCACTCGGTGGTGGCTGAGCAGGCACCTTCGTGGAAAACGGCTTCAATCGGACCGAACTCATCACCGGCCATGATTTGCGTGATGAAGTCTTCTTTGTCCATGTAGTCGGCAATATCTAAATCCACCAGGTTCGCAAATTTAGTTCCGTCTTTGAGGTTGTCGACGACAAGAATGTCACGATAGCCTTGCTCGTTGAGCGCTTTTACAATGTTGCTGCCGATCATGCCGGCGCCACCAGTCACTATAATCATGGCACTTCCAGTTTTCTGTCAGATAAACTCAGTGGTCAGAGCTCTGCAACATAGCAGAGGAACCGCACCACCGCGTCAATAATTCGTCAATAGATATGATAACATCATCGGGGTTTGTTGATCTTGATTTTGACCCCACAACGTTAACAAACCATGACTGCCAAGGGTGATGCAAGTGAGAGGCCTATGAAAACCCGCGATAAAATTATCCATGCCGCATTGGAACTTTTTAATGAAAATGGTGAACCGAATATCACCACCAACCACATTGCGGCACATATGGGCATCAGCCCCGGCAATCTGTATTACCACTTCCGAAATAAGGAAGAGATTATACACAGTATTTTTGATGAATACGCCCAGGAGTTGCGTGTTCGTTTTCAGCCCCGGGAAGAGGCTGCGCTGTCCTCGGACAGTCTGCTGCAATACCTGGATGCGGTCTTTATGCTGATGTGGCGGTACAGGTTTTTCTACGCCAATTTGCCGGATATCCTGAGCCGGGACCCGGGATTGCAGCATAAGTATCTGCAGGCGCAGGAGAATCTCCATCAGGACATTATGGTGGTGATGCGTCATTTCCGGACCTTGGGTCTGGTTACGCTGGATGATGAGGAACTGCAAAGTCTGGCCAACACCCTCAAACTGGTGGCAAGCACCTGGATTTGTTATCAGACAGCTCAAGCGCCACAGGCCAAAATCACCAAGACTGTTATCTATCAGGGGGTGCTGCAGATTCTCAGTATTATAAGACCTCTGACCAGTACTCAGGGACGGGAAGTCGTTCTCCAACTTGAATCACATTATTGTGATCAAGTAAGACGGGATGTTTCATAGTTGTCGACGATACAGAGTTTAGCTCTTAAAATTTGGATAACTTTGTAACATTGTAGCGATTAACGGCTAAATTTTTAGTATGTTGTTCGTCGAAATTGGCAAAAACGCCTTTACAAGTTTGGAGAGCAAAATGTCAGCTGCCTTTTATCAACAGATCGCCGATCAAATTCAGGAAGTGAAAGCGGAAGGATTATACAAAAGCGAGCGTGTGATCACTTCAGCACAGCAAGCCGATATTGAGATCACCTCAGGTGATCACGTATTGAACTTCTGTGCCAACAACTATCTGGGTCTGGCGAACCACCCGGCGTTGATTGAGGCTGCCAAACAAGGCATGGATGAGCACGGTTTTGGTATGGCTTCAGTGCGTTTTATCTGTGGTACGCAGGACGCACATAAAGAGCTGGAGAGTAAGTTGTCAGCCTTCTTAGGCACGGAAGACACCATTCTTTACTCTTCTTGTTTTGATGCAAATGCCGGTCTGTTTGAGACCATTCTGGGCCCTGAAGACGCCATTATTTCAGATGCGCTGAACCACGCGTCGATTATTGACGGTGTTCGTCTGTGTAAAGCGAAGCGTTTCCGCTACGGCAATAACGATATGGCAGAGCTGGAGCAACAGCTGATTGCTGCAAATGAAGCCGGCGTACGTCATAAACTGATTGTGACCGACGGTGTCTTCTCAATGGACGGTGTGGTGGCAAACCTGCCTGCAATCTGCGATCTGGCCGATAAATATGATGCCTTGGTGATGGTTGATGATTCCCATGCCGTGGGTTTCATGGGTGATAACGGTCGTGGTACGCACGAATATCATGATGTGATTGACCGCATTGATATTATCACCGGAACGCTGGGTAAAGCGCTGGGCGGAGCGTCCGGTGGTTATACCGCAGGTAAGAAAGAAGTGATTGACTGGCTGCGTCAGCGCTCACGTCCATATCTGTTCTCAAACTCCCTGGCACCAGCGATTGTATCGGCTTCGATTCGGGTGCTGGATCTGCTGGCTGAAAGCAGTGATTTACGTGCCCAGCTATGGAAAAATGCTGAGCATTTCCGTCGCCGTATGTCAGAAGCTGGTTTTACGCTGGCAGGCGCTGATCATGCAATCATCCCGATTATGCTGGGCGATGCCAAGCTGGCGGCAGAGTTTGCTGAGCGCGCACTGAAAGAAGGCATTTACGTGGTGGGCTTCTCTTACCCTGTGGTACCGAAAGGCCAGGCGCGCATCCGGACGCAAATGTCAGCGGCTCACAGCACAGAGCAGCTGGATCGCGCAATTGATGTCTTTATCCGTATCGGCCAAGATATGGAAATTATCTGAACAACAATGATTTTGCGGCAGAGGCGTGAGGGTACGCCTCTGAGCATCGAGTGGATAGCAAGATGAAAATTAAAGCACTT
This sequence comes from Photobacterium sp. R1, assembly GCF_054600795.1. Classification (NCBI taxonomy): domain Bacteria; kingdom Pseudomonadati; phylum Pseudomonadota; class Gammaproteobacteria; order Vibrionales; family Vibrionaceae; genus Photobacterium; species Photobacterium sp. R1. Next base: position 108,054 of record NZ_BAAHZP010000008.1, on the reverse strand, counting down.
TCCAAACTGAAGCCCGAAGAAGGCATCTGGATGACCGAGGTCGAAAAGCCTGAAATTGGCCATAATGACCTGCTGATCAAAATCAGAAAAACTGCAATCTGTGGTACTGACGTTCATATCTACAACTGGGATGAGTGGTCCCAGAATACGATTCCTGTTCCGATGGTGGTCGGCCATGAATATGTGGGCGAAGTTGTGGCCATTGGCCAGGAAGTCCGCGGTTTTGAAATTGGTGATCGCGTTTCCGGCGAAGGCCACATTACCTGCGGTCACTGCCGTAACTGTCGTGGCGGCCGGACACACCTGTGCCGTAACACCATCGGTGTGGGCGTGAACCGTGAAGGTGCTTTTGCCGAGTATCTGGTAATCCCGGCGTTTAACGCGTTTAAGATCCCGGATAATATTTCCGACGATCTGGCATCCATCTTCGACCCGTTTGGTAATGCAGTGCACACGGCGCTGTCTTTCGACCTGGTAGGTGAAGATGTGCTGATCACCGGCGCCGGCCCGATTGGGATCATGGCTGCTGCAGTGGCGAAGCACGTCGGTGCCCGTCACGTAGTGATTACCGATGTTAACGAATACCGTCTGGAGCTGGCACGCAAAATGGGCGTGACCCGTGCGGTGAATGTGGCTGAGCAGAAGCTGGAAGATGTGATAGCCGAACTGGGCATGACAGAAGGTTTCGATGTCGGTCTGGAAATGTCTGGCGTACCTGCCGCCTTTAACAGCATGCTGTCGAGCATGAACCACGGCGGTAAGATTGCGATGCTGGGTATTCCGCCATCAAACATGGGGATTGACTGGACTCAGGTCATCTTCAAAGGCTTGGTGATCAAAGGCATCTACGGCCGTGAAATGTTTGAGACCTGGTATAAGATGGCCAGCCTGATCCAGTCTGGTTTGGATCTGACGCCAATCATTACTCACCACTACAGTGTGGATGATTTCCAGAAAGGCTTCGATGTGATGCGTTCCGGCCAGTCAGGTAAAGTGATTCTGAGCTGGGACTAACCCTGAGTTCGGAATGCTGAAGAAGCGGTGTGCGCAGGCACGCCGCTTTTTTTGTGCCTGTTATCCGGCTGGCGTAAAGAGTTCCGATAAACGGACCAGAGTGACCTCTTGCTGCATTTCCGGCAGCATGGCTGTAATGGTTGCTAAGGTCACCGGGTGAGGATGTCCGATGGCAATGACGGCGCCCTGTTTCTGGGCTTGCTGGATGGCGCGTCTGAGCTGACGGCGGATGAAGTCTTCTGTCGGGATATGATCAATGAAAACATGACGGCGAAGCGCCGGGATATGAGCGGCCTGCGCCTGGTGTTCAGCCACCGATTTGGGCGTGGTCCGGCTGTCGAGAAATCCCAGGTGTTGCTGTCTGAGCACTTCCATCACCCAGCGCATGGCTGTCGGATTTTCAGTCAGCAAACTGCCCATATGATTGTTCATTCCAATCGCACCGGGCACCCGGGTCAGCGCATGACGCAGTCTGGTCTGCAGCTCATCCTTTTTCATCGCGGCGGTCAGTGTTGTCAGTTCGAGCGGTGCCGTGCGGCTGGGCTGCATTGGCATGTGGAGCAAGACATCCCTTTGTTCCTGTTGCGCCTGACGGGCCGTTTGCTGGTCAAAGGGCGTGTCCGGCAACACAGACACGCTGATTTGCGGCGGCAGGGCAGACAGAGGAGAGGGCATGAGCTGATAACCGAGGTCATCAATCACAATGGCCAGTCTGGCTGCCTGAACTCCGCCGGGCAGTATCAGCAGCCAGATCAGACTGAAACGAACAAACCACTTCATGTGAACCATCCTTGTCCTCTTCGTGGAATAAACGACGTCAGTGGCCTCTCTGAAATTACCGGATCAGCCAGGGACGCGGGTTGGTGGGCGTTCCTTTTCGCCGGATTTCAAAATAGAGTCCCGGCGCTTCCTGTCCGCCACTGTCACCGACCAGTGCAATGGCTTCATTGGCCCGGACGGTATCGCCGACCTTTTTCAGCACTGTCTGGTTATAGCCGTAAAACGTCATATCGCCGTGTCCATGGTCAATGGCCACCATCAGACCGTAGCCGCGCAACCAGTCGGCAAAGACGATTTTTCCGTCGTGTACCGCTTTTACCTCACTGCCGATGGATTTGCTGATCACCATGCCTTTCCATCGCAGCTCGCCTTTGAGCGGACTGCCGTAGCTGTGAACCACATTACCTTTCACCGGCCAGGGCAGTTTGCCTTTAAATGTGTTCAGGCCATTCATACTGACCCGGGCGCGACGCGCAGCTTCTTCTGCAGCTTTTCTGGCTTTGACGATTTCACTGACCAGACGTGTTTCATTGTCTTTCAGCTCGGTCAGATAACGTTTATCAGCACTGAGCTGTCCTTGCAGTTGCCTCACGGTCCCCTTACGGGCCTGCTGACTGCTGAGCAGCGATGCGCGGTCTTTTTTCAGCTGACTGAGCAGGGTTTGCTGGGTATTGCGTTGTTCCGTGAGCTGATGTTTCTTGAGCTGGAGCTCGGTATCCGTTGCGGCCAGTTCATCCAGAGCCCGGCTGCGTGCCTGACTCAGACGGGCAGCATATTCAGCCATACGCTCCATCTGTGATGCGTCATTTTCGCCCAGCAAGTTGGCCAGCGGCGAGGACTTCCCCAGTTTATAGTGGCTGGTAATAAGGGCTTTCAGTTGTTCCCGCTGGCCGATCTGGCGCTGAAGCAGGGCTTGTTGTTCTTTTTCCAGCTGGTCGATGGAGCGGGTCAGCGTGTCGACTTTCTGCTCCGCCTGATGAATGTTTCCGGCAGCTCTGGCAATCGCCAGTTCCTGCTGTTTCAGATTTTTCTGTACTTCATTCAGCTGCTGTTTTTTTTGGCTCAGCTGCTGTTGCTGACGGGCGATTTCCTGTTTCATGCCTTGCAGCTGATTTTGATTATCAGCCAGCACAGAAGTGTTAAACGCCAGACATAACAAAGCGCCAGTGCCGAAGGCACTGGCGCGCAGAGTACAGTAGGTACGATAAAATAATGCCCGCATGTCTGGGATTATTTCAGATCGTACAGCACCTGACCAGTCATCTCTGACGGGATTTGAAGCCCGGTCAAGGACAGCATAGTTGGTGCCAGATCTGACAACTTGCCGCCTTCTTTCAGGGTAATTGCTTTGTCACCGACGTAAATCAACGGCACAGGCAGGTTGGTGTGTGCTGTGTGCACGCCGCCGGTTTCCGGGTTGATCATCATTTCTGCATTCCCGTGGTCGGCAGTGATCAGCAACTGACCGCCGGCTTCGCGAATTGCTTCAACGACGCGGCCGATGCTTTCATCAATGGCCTCACAGGCTTTCACTGCGGCATCGTAGACGCCGGTGTGACCAACCATGTCACCATTCGGGTAGTTACAGATGATCATGTCGAACTCGCCGCCTTTGATCGCAGCAACCAGTTTGTCGGTCAGCTCAGGTGCGCTCATTTCAGGTTGCAGGTCGTAAGTTGCAACTTTTGGTGAGGCGACCAGCGCGCGAGATTCACCGTCAAACTCGTTTTCTACACCGCCATTGAAGAAGAAGGTGACGTGCGCATATTTCTCAGTTTCAGAAATACGCAGTTGTGTCTTGCCCTGCTTCGCCAGCCACTCACCCAGCGTGTTTTCCAGGCTTTCCGGCGGGAAAGCTGAAGGCAGGTTAATGTCTGCCGCATATTGGGTCAGCATGACGAAGTGCAATGCAGGGAACTGCTGACGGGCAAAGCCAGTGAACTCCGGCAGGAAAGCACGGGTGATCTGACGGGCACGGTCGGCACGGAAGTTCATGAAAATCAAGGCATCGCCATCTTGCATCGCAGCATCCGGCTGGCCTTCCGCACGAAGTACGGTCGCTTTCACGAATTCATCGTTTTCTTCGCGGGCATAAGCTGCCTGCAGGCCTTCCACTGCAGAAACTGCGGTAAAGTCACCTTTGGCTGCAGTCAGCAGATTGTAAGCGGATTCAACGCGTTCCCAGTTGTTGTCCCGGTCCATCGCGTAATAACGGCCAACCAGAGAGGCGGTGCGGCCTTTGCCCAGTTGAGCAAACAGGGCATCAAAGCGCTCCAGCGAAGCCTGTGCACTGCGTGGCGGCGTATCACGGCCATCCAGGAAGCAATGCAGATAGATGTGCTCGGCACCACGCTCAGCGGCCATTTTCACAGCGGCTTCAATGTGATCTTCATGGCTGTGAACACCGCCCGGTGACATCAGACCCATGATGTGAACAGCTTTTCCGGCAGAAATTGCGCTGTCCATCGCTTTGACCAGGTTTGGGTTGTCCTGGAATTCACCGTCGGAGATCGCTTTGGCAATCCGGGTCAGATCCTGATACACCACACGGCCGGCGCCGATATTGGTGTGGCCGACTTCTGAGTTCCCCATCTGACCATCCGGCAGGCCGACGTCCAGACCTGAGGCAGAAATTAACGTGTTGGCTTCGTTTGCCATCAGGTTATCCAGAACCGGGGTATTGGCGTTGGCGATCGCGTTGTTGGCTGTATCTTCGCGATAACCCCAACCGTCGAGAATTACCAGAGCCAGTGGCTTCTTAGCAGACATATGCTGTCCTCTCCATTAATATGAACAATCTGAAAAATGTAGACCAATTACCTCAACAACCGGTGTTGTCCGTCTACCAGGGCGCTCAGGTAAGGAGTCAGGTCGGTAATTTTACTACAAAAGAACCGACATTTTGTAGTTCAGATCAAACATCGCTGTAAATGGTTTGTTATCTTTACGACATAAAATATATTCAATTTGGTCCTCTGGTGTAAGAGCACAGCCTGCGTTTTTTACTATTCCAGCGATAGGTATGGCCTTGCGACACCGGGATGACGATACAGAAAGCAGTGAGTCGTGACGCGTAAATGCGGCGGGCGGGTGTACTTCATTTCGGCCGGAGGTATACTCAGTTTCCTTAATTTTGGTTGAATCTTGCCGCTGGCCGTTTTCCGGACAGTCGGTGAAGGTGGATAGAGCGAAAATCATGCAGCAATTCATAGAGTTTGTTACGAGTAATCCGATGTTGTCTCTGGTCTGGGTTGGTCTGGTTGTGGCCCTGATCTCTTCAATGGTGAAGCAGAAAACAGCGGGTTATACCGTGGTCACCCCGAACCAGGCGACAGTGATGGTCAATCGTGAAGACGGCATTTTTGTCGACATTCGAAACAAAGATGAGTTTCAGCGTGGCCATATTGCTGGTGCACTTCACATTTTGCCAAGCGAAATCAAAGCCCAGAACCTGGGACCGCTTGAAAAGTATAAGTCAGCCCCCATCATTGTGGTGTGCAAAACAGGTCAGACGGCGCAGGAAAGTGCCAACCTGTTACATAAAGCGGGTTTCAGCAATGTGAAACTGCTGAAAGACGGTTTGATTTCCTGGAACGAGGCCAACATGCCTCTGGTGACAGGAAAGAAGTAAAGTTTTGAACTCTCGGGGAGCCGGATGATCCGGCTGCCATTTTTATTCAGGCCGGGCGGCTCCCGGCACAATGACAGATTTCCAAGCGCGAAATCCTCAGAAAAAGGACAATATCATGGCTGAAGCAGCGAACCACGAAGCGCAACAGAACTTCCAAATCCAACGCATTTTCCTGAAAGATGTCTCTTTCGAAGCTCCGAACTCTCCGGAAATGTTCCAGAAAGAATGGAACCCGGAAGTGAAGCTGGATCTGGATACGCAAAGCCGTGAGCTGGCAGAAGGCGTTTATGAAGTCGTTCTGCGTCTGACCGTGACTGTGAACAATGACGCGGACTCTGCTTTCCTGTGTGAAGTGCAGCAGGGTGGTATTTTCTCTGTTTCAGGTATGGAAGCTCCTCAGCTGGCACATTGCCTGGGCGCCTTCTGTCCGAACATCCTGTTCCCGTACGCGCGTGAAACGATCTCCAGCCTGGTCGTGAAAGGGACTTTCCCGCAACTGAACCTGGCACCGGTCAACTTTGACGCGCTGTTTATGAATTACCTGCAAAGTCAGGCTGAAGGTAACCAGGAAAGCTCTGAAGCCTGATTGGCGGGAACGCATGACTTCAACCACTGAAAACGCAATTTCGATGTCAGTCCTGGGTGCCGGTTCTTACGGCACCTCACTGGCGATTTCACTGGCCCGGAATGGTGCCAATGTGATTTTGTGGGGCCACAATCCGGTCCATATCGCACAGCTGGAAACCGACCGGGCCAACGAGGCTTTTTTGCCGGGTGTGGCTTTTCCAGAGTCGTTGATTCTGACTGCCGACCTGGAAGCTGCGGTGAAAGCCAGCCGGGATTTACTGCTGGTGGTGCCGAGCCATGCTTTTGCGGATGTGCTGAAACAGATGAAGCCATTCCTGCGCGATGACTCCCGGATCTGCTGGGCCACCAAAGGTCTGGAGCCGGAGACTGGCCGTTTGCTGCAGGACGTCGCCCATGAAATTCTGGGTGACAACATCCCGCTGGCTGTTTTGTCCGGACCGACGTTTGCGAAAGAACTGGCTGCTGGCCTGCCGACTGCAATTTCTGTTTCCTCTCCGGATTCCGGTTTCGTGAAGGATCTGCAGGATAAAATCCACTGTGATAAAAGCTTTCGGGTTTACAGCAACAGCGATTTTATCGGTATGCAGCTTGGCGGCGCAGTGAAGAACGTGATTGCGATTGGCGCAGGGATGTCTGATGGCATCGGCTACGGAGCGAACGCCCGAACTGCACTGATCACCCGGGGACTGGCAGAAATGTGTCGCCTTGGGGCAGCGCTGGGTGCACAGCCGGAAACCTTTATGGGAATGGCCGGACTGGGCGATTTAGTGCTGACCTGCACCGATAACCAGTCCCGGAACCGTCGTTTTGGTCTGGCGCTGGGTCAGGGCAAGGCTGTGGATGAAGCACAGCAGAATATCGGCCAGGTGGTGGAAGGATACCGCAACACCAAGGAAGTCTGGGTACTTGCGCAGCGCTATGGTGTGGACATGCCGATTACCGAACAGATTTATCAGGTGCTTTATCAGGGCAAAGATGCCCGGGAAGCCGCCAGGGATCTGTTGGCCAGGGCGAAGAAAGACGAATAACGTCCTCCAGGTAATTGAATGAAAATGAAACAGCGCGGGCAAGAAAGCCCGCGTTGTTTTTTTTGCTGAGAAGTTTAAAGTTATACCCATACTCACTGTCAATCAGCCGGACATTGGACGGAGGCAGTAAAATGGTGCATACACATGAAGGATATACAGGGGACGACGTGAGGGAGTGTCAACAGAAAGCCGTCTGGAAAACTATCAAGCAGGAAGCCATCGTGCTGACGGAACAGGAACCGATGCTGGCTAGCTTTTACCATGCCACGATTATCAAACACGATAATCTGGGGGCCGCGCTCAGTTATATTCTGGCCAATAAGCTGGCGACGCCGTCGATGCCTGCGATGGCTGTGCGTGAGGTGATTGAAGAAGCGTATGCAGCAGACCGGATGATTACAGAGTCCGCCGCCTGTGATATCCGGGCCGTCGTGGAACGGGACCCGGCGATCAATAAGTTCTCTGTCCCCTTACTGTATCTGAAGGGCTACCACGCCTTGCAGGGCTATCGGGTGGCCAACTGGCTGTGGAAGCAGAACCGGGAAGCGCTGGCGGTTTATCTCCAGAATCAGATTTCCGTCAGCTGTCAGGTGGATGTTCATCCGGCGGCCCGGATTGGACAGGGGATCATGTTTGACCATGCCACAGGTATTGTGATTGGTGAAACGGCCGTGATCGAAAATGATGTTTCGATTCTGCAGGATGTGACTCTGGGTGGTACGGGTAAGGAATGTGGCGATCGTCACCCGAAAATCCGTGAAGGGGTCATGATCGGGGCCGGTGCGAAAGTCTTGGGCAATATCGAGGTCGGTGAAGGTGCCAAGATTGGCTCCGGTTCAGTTGTGCTGTCGCCGGTGCCGGCACATACGACGGTTGCCGGGGTTCCCGCGAAAATTGTCGGTCGCCCGAGCTCGGATAAGCCATCCATGGATATGGATCAGCAGTTCAACGGTGTGTATCAGACTTTCATTGCCGGTGATGGCATCTGAGATAATGTCATCACCAGAGCGGAAAGGGGCCAGAAGGCCCCTTTCGTGTTCTCAGCCGGGGTTATCTGGCTCCGGCAAAATCAAACTGGCGCCAGGCTTCATACGCAATAATGGCCGCGGCATTGGACAGGTTCAGACTGCGGCTTTCCGGATGCATGGGAATGCGCAGGCGTTGTTCCATGGGTAAGCTTTCAATGACTGTCATGGGCAGGCCCCGGGTTTCCGGGCCAAACAACAGAATATCCCCTTCCTGAAAACGGGCTTGTGTGTGGTACTGGGTTGCCTTGGTTGTACAGGCAAACAGGCGTCGTCCGGCAGTCGCCGTCAGAAAGGCTCCGAAATTTGCGTGGCGATGGACATGGGTCAGATCGCGGTAATCCAGTCCGGCACGGCGCAGTTTTTTCTCTTCCAGATCAAATCCCAGCGGCTCAATCAGATGCAGGTTTGCGCCGCAATTGGCACACAGGCGGATAATGTTGCCCGTATTGGGCGCAATTTCAGGTTCGTACAGGGCGATATCAAACATGCTCAGACTTCACAACGGCAAAAGCGTTATTGTAGCCTGTCTGGAGGCGGGCAAACCAGTCTGGTAATCAGTGGCGTGACGATTGGAAAGGCCGCCCCCGGATTGTTTCAGGGGGAGGCCGTCTGTGATTATGCGGGTTCAGGGGAAACCTGTGGTTGCCCATGGGGAGCTAGCGGCAGGATCAGTGTGACCTTCAGGCCGCCCAGCGGGCTGCGACTGGCCGTGATGCTGCCATTGTGCTGGCGGATGGCATTTTCCGTGATAGCCAGTCCGAGCCCGGTACCGCCGCTGTGACGATCTCTGGCTGTAGATACCCGGTAAAAAGGCCGAAAGATATCTTTTAACTCTTCATCCGGCACCCCGCTGCCGTTGTCATCAACGGTGATGGTCAGGTTGTGGTCATTGGCACTGAACTGGACGTCGACCCGGTCTTTGCCATAGTAGATGGCATTTCGGACCACATTCTCCAGCGCACTGATCAGCAGTTCGGCATTTCCGGTCAGCGGCCAGGGCAGCAGAGGACCACAGGTCAGCGATTTCTGGTGCTGACTGGCTTCGAACTCAGCATCATCCAGCATGTCTTGCCACAGGCTGATTGCATCACTCTGTTCCCGGGCTTCCTGACCATGGATCTGCATGCGTGACAGTTCCAGCAGCTTGGCGATCATGGCTTCGAGTCGTTCGGCTTCGGTGTCAATCCGGTCGAGCTCCGGACTGCTGCCTTGTTTGCGCTGGGCCAGCGCCGTGGCCATCCGAAGCCGGGTCAGCGGCGAGCGCAGTTCGTGGGAGATGTCTGACAGCAGCCGCTGCTGACCATTGATCATCTGGTTCACTGAACTCACCATCTGGTTAAAGCTGGCCCCGGCCTGACGAAATTCCTGCGGCCCGGAGGTTTCCAGTGTCGGGTCCTGCGTGAACTGTCCGCTGGCAACACGTTGCGCGGCATGCTGGAGCTTTCGGGCCGGGCGGCTCAGCGCCCAGGCTAACCACAGCAATAACGGAGTGCTGACCAGCATTGTCAGCAGTAACAGATGAAACGGCTGGTCGAGAATGCGCAGGAAAAACGGCGGTGGGCGGTGAGTCACCCGACCGACATACATCAGTGCGTTCTGTCTCTGATCGCCGACCAGAAATGGCCCGGCAACCATCCAGCGACCATAGAGTTTCTGTCTTGGGTTATCCGGACTGTCGGCACTGGTGATGAAGTTGCGCAGGGCTTTGGTCCGCTCATGCGGAGTCAGCAGTTCGCCTTCGAGACTGGTGAAATAGAGTTGCATGCCTTTGTGGCGTTTCGGATCGGCCAGCGGCAGCAGCTTTTCTTCCAGACGACCCGACCGACGGCTCAGGCGTTCGGATATTCGTTCAGCCGCTGCCTGATAGCGATCCAGTTCCGGTCGGGGAATGGTGTGCTGCGCCCTGGGATCCAGGTGGGGCAATAACAACAGCACCAGGACTACCAACATCAAGGTCAGCCAGAAAATCGCGAAGATCCGGCTGGACAGCCGGTTGAGTACCGGCAGCTTCATCCGGCCTCCACGAAGAGGTAACCCTTGCCGCGCAGAGTTTTGATCCGTGGTTTACCGTCTTCTCTTGGCGGCAGCTTTTTGCGCAGATTCGATACATGCATATCAATAGCACGGTCAAAGGGGGCCAGGCGTTTGCCCAGAACTTCCAGACTGAGTGTATGTTTGGTCACAACCGTGCCCGGGTGGCGGATCAGGTGGCTTAGCAGGGCAAGCTCGGTCGCCGTCATTTCTACCAGTTCACCGTTACAGGTTACTTCCTGGCGGCCGGGAAAAATGGTCAGGTCGAGATAAGTGATACAGTCGGATTCCGGTGGGGTGTCCTGTACCAGACGGGCGCGGCGTAGGATTGCACGCATCCTTGCCAGCAGCTCGCGGTCACTGAATGGTTTGGGCAGATAGTCGTCTGCACCCAGCTCTAATCCTAACACCCGGTCAATCTCTTCGCCTTTCGCTGTCAGCATGAGCACCGGGGTGCTGCGGGTTTCACGGAGTTTTCGCAGCATTTCAATGCCGTTCATTGCCGGCATCATGACATCAAGCAGGATCAGATCGGTATCGTCGTCAGCCATCTGCAGGCCCTGCTCGCCATTATGAGCGATCCGGACAGAGAATCCCTCCAGCTGAAGAATGTCGCTGAGCAGTGCTGTCAATTCGTTGTCGTCATCGACTAAAAGTATATTTGCCATACCAATCTTCGTGTCAGTTCACTATAAATTTAAGTATCTCTTATGGCCGTATGCAGGCCAAGCAGGATAACAATGCTTTACCCAGCTTTACGTTTTCACGACAACCCTTTACCTGATGAGGCGTAGACTCAGCGGTAACAGAGACCAACAGAGTGAGACAAATGATGAACAAGATGAGCAAAACAATGAAACGTAGTGTCGCGATTGTCCTTGCAATGCCTTTGATGCTGGGGTCTGTGTATGCGATGGCTGATAATCACAAAGGTCATCACGGAGACCGTGATGATTGCGGAGGTCCGCGCGCAGATCACGGTATTTTCCGTTCGCTTGATCTGACTGATGCCCAGAAAGAAAAGATGCGCAGCTTACGTGAGAGTAACAGAGATACCATGCGTGAGCAGATGATGCAGGGCCGTGAGGCAATGCAGGCAAACCACGACAAAATGCAGGCACTGATGCTGGCAGATAATTTTGATGAAAATGCCGTACGGGAACTGGCGAAACAAATGTCGGATCAGCAGATTGATCGCCGGGTGGCCATGATGAAGAAACGTCATGACATGCTGAATATTCTGACGCCGGAACAAAAAACTCAGTACAAGAAATTACAGGCTGAGAGACAAGTAGAATGCATGGCGAAATGGAAAGAAAAAAGCGGTGAATAATTCTGTTTTTATTGAATGAAGCAGCAGCCACAACTTTATGTTGTGGCTTTTTTTGTTGTCATTCCATGCTGAACTTGTCAATTTTGTTATTAAATTTCATCATAAAACCGCTATACTGCGGATAAGATTTATCTGGCCATGTGGCTGAAAACAGCCATTTTCAGGGAATCCGGTGACGGAGCGGCTGAGATTGCAAACTGAGGATATACTTAGTGGCATAAAGCTTGGCTGCGTCTTCCCGTACAAAATGAACGATGGATTCCAGTCTGCGGAAAAGTCTCTCGGCGCATGGCAAGTTAACGTGATATGAATCAATACATCATTTTTCTAAATTGTAATACTCCTACATTAGTAGGAAAGTTACAGTTTACGCGAGCCGTAGCCCAGAGGGTGCGTGGCGGAGTCGGTGACTAAGGCCAGCTCGTGCAGGAAAGGATTTTTCATTTCCCAAAGTCAGAGGGTAACCATGATTAAAAAGATTGGTGTTTTGACCAGTGGCGGTGACGCCCCAGGTATGAACGCAGCGATTCGCGGTGTAGTGCGTGCCGGTTTATCGGAAGGTCTGGAAGTCTACGGTGTATACGACGGTTATCAGGGCTTGCACCAGAACCGTATCGAAAAGCTGAGCCGTTCCAGTGTATCTGACGTGATCAACAGGGGTGGTACCTTCCTTGGGTCTGCACGCTTCCCTGAGTTCCGTGACGAGAAGGTCCGGGCTCAGGCGATCGAGAACCTGAAAGTTCATGGCATTGATGCGCTGGTGGTGATCGGCGGTGACGGTTCTTACATGGGGGCGAAGAAACTGACCGAAATGGGTTACCCATGTATTGGTCTGCCAGGCACCATTGACAATGATGTCGCGGGTACGGATTACACCATTGGCTTCATGACCGCGCTGAATACTGTGATTGATGCGATTGACCGTCTGCGTGACACATCGTCTTCTCATCAGCGTATTTCTATTGTGGAAGTGATGGGCCGCCACTGTGGCGACCTGACACTGATGGCGTCGATTGCCGGTGGCTGTGAATACATCATTACACCGGAAACCGGTCTGCACAAAGAAGAACTGCTGGCCAAGATTAAAGAAGGCATCTACAAAGGGAAGAAGCACGCGATTGTTGCGATTACCGAGCTGATGACCGATGTGAATCAACTGGCGAAGTACATTGAATCTGAAACCGGCCGCGAAACCCGCGCGACGGTTCTGGGTCACATCCAGCGTGGTGGTCAGCCAACGGCATTTGACCGGATTTTGGCTTCGCGCATGGGTGCTTACGCGGTGGATCTGCTGATTCAGGGCGAGGGTGGTCGTTGCGTGGGTGTTCAGAACGAGAAGCTGGTGCACCACGATATTATCGATGCGATCGAGAACATGAAGCGTCCGGTCCGCAAAGATCTGTATGCGGTTGCAGACAAGTTGTTCTGATACCACAGAACTGAAGCTGAACTAAAAAAAGCCGACTTGAAGTCGGCTTTTTTGTATTCGCAGCCTTACGAAAGGCTGTGACATCAGATGCAGCAACGGCCGCACCTGATGGCAGATGTCTTATTTCTTCGCTTCAGCAGCTGCTTTTGCAATTGCAGCAAAACCTTCTGCATCCAGCGCTGCGCCGCCAACCAGAGCACCGTCGATGTCTGGCATCGCGAACAGCTCAGCAGCATTGCCAGCTTTCACTGAACCACCGTACTGGATCACAACGTGCTTCGCGACGTCTTCGCTGAAAGAAGCGATGTGCGCACGGATCGCTGCGTGGATTTCCTGTGCTTGTTGTGCTGTTGCAGCTTTACCTGTACCGATCGCCCAGATTGGTTCGTAAGCGATGATGGCACCGTTCAGCGCTTCAACGCCCTGAGTTTTGATCACTGCATCCAGCTGGCGGGCACAAACGGCAACGGTTTCACCGGCTTCGTTTTGCGCTTCGGACTCACCGATACACAGGACAGGTGTCAGGCCGTGCTCTTTCAGGAAAGCGAATTTCTTCGCAACAAACTCATCAGATTCGTTGTGGTATTCACGACGCTCAGAGTGGCCGATGATGATGTGGCTGGCACCGAAATCTTTCAGCATTTCCGGAGAGATATCGCCGGTGAAAGCGCCGCTGGCGTTCACATCAACATTTTGAGCACCCAGAATGATTTTGCTCTTGCCCTGGCTGATCAGACGCTCTGCCAGATCCAGATACATCACAGGTGGCGCCACGGCCACGTCAACTCCCTCAACGCCAGCCAGCGCGGCATCCAGACCTGTCAGCAGGTTGGTGACCATCTCTTTGCTGCCGTTTAGTTTCCAGTTACCCATAACTACAGGATGACGCATACGATTTTCTCCATATCTATGTGATTTCTAAAGTCAGACTAAACTGAGCACACCACTACCGTGCTCAGCAGTGTGTTCAGTGTAGTCTGCCTGTCAGGGACGTCCTGATGCCGATGGCAAAAACGTCCTCAGTATACGTCGGATAGACGTAAACTTCCTTAATCTTGAGCAAGGCTATGGCTGTTTGTACCGATTTCAGGGCCAAAAGTGAACTCTGAGCTGTAACTTTTTTTCATTCCCGGAATAGATGCGTGAGTTGATTCCAATGGGAAAAGTGATCCGCAGAGGATTTCAGAACAGTCCGGTCGCCTGGGGCAGTAAAATCAGCTAATTTAGGCTGGTATTCAAGGAAATGACAGGCCGGGCCTGTTGAGCAAGGAGAGTTGTATGCCACACCTGAAACTGGAATTTGCCGATCCTGTCGCAGAGCGGGTGAATGTCGCTGCACTGCTGGAGGATTTGCATCAGTCGTTACTGACGTGCGGGGTTTTTGAGCCTGCATCGGTGAAATCCCGAGCTTACCCATGTCACCAATGGCAGGTTGGGGAAGGGGGCGACGCCCGGAATTTTATCCATGTGGAGCTGGCATTGTTGTCCGGTCGTGACAATGATTGTAAGCGCGGACTGGCAGAGCGTCTGATGCCGCTGCTGGAGCAGCACGCCGCGACCATTGACAGTCTGACCATTGAAATTCGGGATATGGCAAGTGAGACTTATCTCAAGGCAAAACGCTGACGGTGTAATCACGCCGTTTGTGTCTGAGGGCAAGATTATGCCTGACGCTGGAAAGGCATAATCTCTGCCTGCTGTTCGGTCAGCGTTTCCGGTGCAGTCAGTGACTGGGCGAAGCGCTGAAGCTGTTGTTGTAATTCGGCCCTGAGCAACATGTTGGTGTGGATCGGATTTTTGCCACGGGCGATGATCTGGTTGATATGGCTCAGCTGTGCCCGCAGCCTGGGCTGCATGGCCGGACTCGCATTCCGGATGACTTCTTCGCTCATTCTCAGTCGTAAGGCTTCCAGCTCTTCCGGAGCGGTTTCTGCCAGTTTTTTGAGCTCATCAAACGGTGGTAAAGTTTGCATAACCCATTCCCCTTACAGCCAAAAAGGCCAAAACTGTGACATCCTTAACACTAGATGGCGGGGAAATAAAAAAGCGTCTCATTGATGAGACGCTCAACAATTGGGTAAACCCGGCTGTCCGGAAAGTCAGGCGAATTACCAGTAATGCTCGACGGTGATCTGACCGGGTTTCCGGCGCAGGTTTTTAATAAAGCCGCGTGCTTCAAGTACGGCTTTGGTATCTTTGACCATGGCCGGGTTACCGCACAGCATCAGCTGGCAGGTTTCAGGATGGAGCGGGATCCCGACGTGGCGCTCCAGCATGCCATCGGCAATGGCTTGCGGAATCCGTCCGGTAAGTGCCAGCGGTGCGGGTTCACGGCTGACAAAGGGCTGGACAATCAGCTGCTCGGGATATTTGGCCTTGAGTTCATTAATTTCGGCCTGATAACTGAGGTCGGCGGCGAAGCGGACCGCATGAACCAGGACAATTTTACGAAATCGTTTCCAGGCGAGCTCCTCACGCAGAATCGACAGATAAGGTCCCAGCGCCGTGCCGGTTGACAGCAGCCAGAGGACTTCGCCTTCAGGCACTTCATCTAACGTAAAGAAGCCATTGGCCCGGGCCGTGATAAACACTTCATCCCCTTCTTCCAGTGCATGCAGCCGAGGTGAGAGCAGGCCGTCGGCGACCCGGGTGGCGTAGATTTCAATCTGATCGCTGGTGGGCGGGTTGACGAAGGAGTATGCACGCTGGACCATTTTGCCGTCGCATTCCAGCGCCAGCTTGGTAAATTGCCCGGCTTTGAAGGGTTCAATATTTGCCGTCAGCGTCAGACTGAACAGTTCGCTGTTCCAGTGACGGTTTTTGATAACCTTGGCAGGGATCCAGTCGGCCATTGTGCTCTCCTTTTACATAATCAGATTCTCAGGTCGGATATATCCGGTAGCTGCAGCGACGCTGACCCGCAATGATGTGTTCGCTGCGCTCAATCGCTACCCCGTCGCCCAGCAGACGCTGGAAAACGGCCAGTTCAGATCGACATAAAGAGGGGCAGCGTTTGGCGGCATGGCAGATGGGGCAATGGTTCTCGATGAGAATGAAGCCGTTGTCATCAGACTCCAGCTGTGCCATGTAACCTTCCTTTTCCCTCAGTGTAGTCAGGATCTGAAGTTTTTCTTTTAAATCTTCTGCCTTTGCGATGGCCTGTCGGTACTGACTGAGCGTGTTTTCTTCACGCTGATTCAGTATTTTTTGCAGTCCTTCCTGACCGAACAGATTTTCCACCGAATCCAGCATCTGGATGATGAGATCACCATGGCGGTCGGCAAACTGTTCATGCCCTTTGGCCGTCAGGTGCCAGTGACGGGTCGGCCGGCCGACTTTGGCTTTGATATCTTCAAAGCCCACCAGGCCATCATCTTCCAGCCCTTGCAGGTGCTGGCGGACGCCCATGGTGGTCAGTTTCAGCTCTTCGGACAGTACTTTGGCGGTGACCGGTCCGTCCTGCTTCATGCGGTGGAGAATTTTATCTATGGTTTTCATGGTTGTATTGCTTGTGTTCATTCGGTCTATTATGTCGCCGACTCAGTATATAAAGCAACGGCTTTACTAAATAGCATAGTCCAGTTTGCGAGAGAATACCGTGAAAGTCTGATGATGATCAGGGTGTTATCTCCCGGCCTCCGGAGAACACAGGCCGGGAAACAGGCAGGGTTTATAAGATGTGAGGCAAAATTGCCGGATCTTTGCGGTCGAGATAGTGAATCGATTTAATGCGACGGATGGTCCGGCATTTTCCCCGGATTAACAGGGTTTCCGTGGTGGCAATATTGCCTTTGCGGCTGATGCCATCGAGCAAATCGCCTTTAGTGATGCCTGTGCCGGCAAAGATGACGTTATCGCTTTTTGCCATCTGTTCCAGTGGCAGTACCTGATTGGGCTCGATGCCCATTTCACGGCAGCGATCCATTTCTAACTGACCCATACGATAGTTATCGTCACTGCCGCCTTTGACCAGAAAACGCGGCAGCAACCGGCCCTGCATGTCACCGCCCAGCGCACGGATGGCGGCCGCAGAGACCACGCCTTCCGGCGCACCACCGATGCAGTACATCACGTCGACTTCGCTGTCCGGCATACAGGTCAGAATCGAGGCGGCCACATCACCATCCGGCACGGCATACACCCGGATTCCCAGCCCCTGCATGCGGGCAATTACTTCGTCGTGACGGGGTTTGGCCAGCGTGATGACGACCAGTGTCTCCAGCGTTTTGCCCAGTGCGGCTGCGATATTGTTCAGGTTTTCTTCCAGCGGCAGGCTGAGATCGATATGCCCTTTGGCTGCCGGGCCGACCACCAGTTTTTCCATGTACATATCCGGCGCTTTGAGAAAAGCACCTTTCTCTCCCGCAGCGAGAACAGCCAGGGCATTGTTCTGACCCATCGCGGTCATCCGGGTGCCTTCAATCGGATCGACGGCGATATCAACGGCGTCACCGCCGGCACCGACCTTTTCACCAATATAAAGCATCGGCGCTTCGTCGATTTCGCCTTCGCCGATCACAATCTCACCGTCAATTTCAGTTTGATTGAGCAGGGTACGCATTACCGCTACCGCAGCGCCGTCTGCGGCGTTTTTATCGCCCCGGCCCAGCCATTGATAACCAGCCAGTGCGGCACCTTCGGTGACACGGGAAAAAGCCATCGCCAAATCGCGTTTCATGGGAACTCCAGAATCAGACAACTACAGATGATGAAAATCTGCGCAATTGTAACACAAACAGCAGGAAATCGTTTTCCTGTTGTGAACATCAGAGAATAAGCATTGAAAGAAACAAGCCTGCCGGAAGGGCAGGCTTGTTTGTCAGTCGGGCGATCGGACGTTGAGATTACTCTTCTTCGTCGATAGCCCAGCCTTTCGCACACTCAACAGCACGTTTCCAGCCGTTGTAGCGGCGGGTGCGCTTGCTGTCATCCGTGCATGGCGTGAAGCTGCGATCCAGTACGGCTTTGTCTTTCAGCTCATCAATGCTGTCCCAGAAGCCCACGGCCAGGCCCGCCAGATAACCAGCACCCAGTGCGGTTACTTCAGTGATCACCGGACGGTGCACTTCAGTGTTCAGCAGGTCGGACTGGAACTGCATCAGGAAGTTGTTGGCAACGGCACCGCCGTCGACTTTCAGGGCAGCCAGGTGGATACCGGAATCTGCCTGCATTGCATCCAGCACATCGCGGGTCTGGTAGGCGATACTTTCCAGCGTGGCACGGATCAGGTGGTTGCTGTTCACACCACGGGTCAGGCCGACAATCGCGCCGCGGGCATACGGATCCCAGTAAGGGGCACCCAGACCGGTGAAGGCCGGTACAACGTAAACGCCGTTGGCACTGCCGACTTTCTCGGCAAAGTATTCAGAATCTTTGGCATCGCCCAGCAGTTTCAGTTCGTCACGCAGCCATTGAATGGATGCACCCGCCATGAACACCGCACCTTCCAGCGCGTAGGCCGGTTCGCCTTTCGGGCCGCAGGCGAGGGTCGTCAGCAGGCCGTTTTGCGAGGTGACTTTTTCTTTGCCGGTATTCATCAGCAGGAAGCAGCCAGTGCCGTAGGTGTTTTTCGCCTGACCGGCTTCTACACACATCTGACCGAACAGTGCAGCCTGCTGGTCACCGGCAATCCCGGCGATTGGCACACGGGTGCCGCCTTTACCGCCGATGTTAGTCTGACCGTAGACTTCAGAAGAAGCTTTGACTTCCGGCATCATTGACAGCGGGATATCCATGGCTTTCAGCAGTTTTTCATCCCACTCCAGAGAGTTGATGTTAAACAGCATGGTCCGGGAAGCGTTGGTGTAGTCGGTGACGTGCACACGGCCCTGGGTCAGTTTCCAGATCAGCCAGGTATCGACAGTACCGAACAGCAGGTTACCGGCCTCAGCCTGTTCGCGGGCGCCTTCAACGTTGTCCAGAATCCACTTGATTTTGGTCCCGGAGAAATACGGGTCCACCACCAGACCGGTGTTCTCGCGAATATAGTCTTCCAGTCCTTGCTCTTTCAGCTGCTGACAGATATCGGCGGTACGGCGGCATTGCCAGACAATGGCGTTGTAAACCGGCTTGCCGGTATTTTTGTCCCAGACAATGGTAGTTTCACGCTGGTTGGTGATCCCAATGCCGGCGAGCTGGTCGGTGCGGATGCCGACTTTCGCGAGCGCTTCCACCATCGTCGAGCTCTGGGTGGCCCAGATTTCCATTGGGTCATGTTCAACCCAGCCGGCTTTCGGATAGATTTGGGTGAATTCGCGCTGCGCGGTGCAGACGATGTTGGCGTCGTGATCCATGATTACGGCGCGTGAGCTGGTGGTTCCCTGATCGAGTGCGACGATGTACTTTTGTTCTGTGGTCATCTGAGTGTCCTCTTATCTCTGATAATTATAGGTATATCGGGGAGTCGCGCCGCAATCAGGCTTGCGCGGTTTCTTTTTCTTCATCACTTTCACATTGGTTCGGCAGGGTACAGCGGTTACCCGGCAGATAAACGGCAATGGCTTTCGGGTACAGCCAGGCACCGAAGCAAGCGCCGGCAATCGGTGCAAGAATCGGGATGATGAAATACGGAATATCCTTACCGCCAGTCAGGGCCATGTCACCCCAGCCTGCCAGATAAGCAAAGAATTTCGGGCCGAAGTCGCGGGCCGGGTTCATGGCAAAGCCGGTCAGCGGACCTAAGGATGCGCCGATCACTGCAATCAGCACACCAATCAGAACCGGGCCCAGCGGACCACGTGGTGCGCCATTTTGCTCATCTCCAATCGCCAGAATGGCAAACATCAGGACCGCAGTAATCACAAACTCCACTGCAAAAGCACCAGAAAATGAAAGGCTTGGGTTTGGGTAGGTTGAGAAGATCCCTGCAGTGGCCAGACTCTCTACGCTGCCGCGCAGAATGCCATGCGCGTTTTCGAAATCGACGAACAGGTTGCTGTAAAGACTGTAAACCAGCGCCGCGGAGCAGAAAGCGCCCGCCAGCTGGGAAAGAATGTAAGGCACAACCTTGGCCTTATCGAAACCATGGAACAGGGCCAGCGCAATGGTGACTGCCGGGTTAATGTGAGCGCCGGAAACGCCTGCCGTACAGTAGATCGCAATGGTGACACCCAGACCCCAGGTCAGGCTGATTTCCCATTGTCCAAAGTTAGCACCTGCTAACACTAAAGCAGCTACACAGCCTACACCAAAGAAAATCAGCAGTCCGGTGCCAATAAATTCTGCCAGGCATTCACCGAGCAGCGTTGGGGGTTGTCGTTTGGTCATTTGCCAGTCCTTTTGTCGAGTCGTAGGTAAGTAAGATGTTATCGTGATGTAATCAAAAAATACTCGAATGATGATTTTCTGGAAAGTTAATCGAATAAAAAATGTGCGTTCGAGCATGTTATTTGTGTTTATGGTCAATATCGAAGGTCAAACGACAAGGGTGTGCTGAGCAAAAACTCTACTTTTCCCGGCGCTGGCGCGAACACTAGCATGCACTTTTTTCCACCGCAAAATCCGGAGCGGAAATCTGAGCGGTTGCTAACAGTTCAGGCCCGGACTGCACTGAAACGGCACGTGCTTTCGTAAAATTTTGTGGAAGTTTGCATAATTTTTACCCGTTTGTGATAAAGCGTGGTATTTGTAGATGCCAGACGTATAAGGCCTAGTTAGAATAGGGCCACATTGGATTTGTAATTTGCCTGGTAGTCGCGGTGATATCCCCGAACGAATTGGTGTTGCAACGAAGCGGTATGTGGAAATCAGGAACAGCGTGGCTTATCGGTACGATGTGATTGAACGAGCGTTCGCCGTCAACTGTTGTAACTCAAGAAGGAAGGGATGCTGTGGTCTTGCGCAGGTGCTGATAGGGTGAAAACTATGTCTTTAGAGATGCTGGAACAGCTGGAAGCCAAAGTGCAGATGGCCGTCGACACCATTTCCCTGCTGCAGATGGAAGTGGAAGAACTGAAAGAGAAAAACGAGAACCTGGCGAATCTGGCTCAGGAACTGCGTGCGGATCGTGAATCACTGGTTCAGGACAACGAAAAGCTGCGTCATGATCATCAGGCATGGCAGGAGCGCGTTCGCGCACTGCTGGGCAAGATGGACACGGTGGAATAAATCTGCTGCGTGCACCGGAAACGAAAACAGAGCCTACAGGCTCTGTTTTTGTATCTGGCGAATGAGAACACGCGAAAGGGTTATTCGATATCCAGCGGTTCTGGTGACAGAATAACTCCCGTATTGTCAGCATACAGGTGATCTTCCGGCAGGAAAGTGACGCCACCAAAATTCACCGCAACATCCACTTCGCCGCTGCCTTGTCTGTCGGCCCCGACGGGAATTGAGGCCATGGCCTGAATCCCGATATCCAGTTCATCCAGATCATCGACATGGCGGACACAGCCGTAGACAATAATGCCTTCCCATTCGTTCTGTACCGCGAGCTGAGCCAGCTCAGCATCGATCAGCGCCCGGCGCAGCGAGCCGCCGCCATCAATCAACAATACCCGGCCAACGCCGGATTCTGCCAGTACAGTGTGAAGCAAACCGTTATCTTCAAAGCATTTCACTGTGGTGATCTGCCCCCCGAAAGAGCTGCGTCCCCCGTATGAGCTGAACATTGGCTCAACCACATCGACCTGGTCGAGATAAATATCACAGAGTTCAGAGGTATTGTATTCCATAAGTTCGCTTCTTTGTTGGCAAGTAAAAGTGTCCAGCCTGAACCAGATGCCGACCCGTATGCCAGAAGTGCGGCAACCGATGATGGGTTCCCACGGCGCAGTGCCTGGCCGGATAAATCTGTCATCTGTGCTGATAACTTGCTGAAAGTATAACCAGCTCAGGCGGCATTGCAATCCCGATGCAATGCTTTAGCGGTCTGCAATCAGTCCGATGGCAAACAGCAGATTTGTCAGCATTGCGGCCCGGATCAGCGAGGCAAACATGGGACGCAGGGCTCTTCCGTCCGCTGCCGCCAGCACCTGAGCCCCATGGGTCAGCAGAAACGGTGCCGCCAGCAGGAAAAGCCAGCGCCATACCGACTCAGGAGTGAGTAAGCTGTAACACGCAAAGCCAAGCACGCTGGCAATCAGGAGACCCAGATGATACCAGCGTCCTCCTGTCGGGCCGAGCCGGGCAGCGAGAGTGATTTTGCCGCAGGCCCGGTCGTTGTCGATATCCCGCAGATTGTTGAGGTTGAGCACCGCGACAGCCAGAAGCCCGCTGGCGGTGGCCGGCAGTAAGATCGTGAGCGAGAACTGGTGGCTCTGCAAATAGTAGCTGCCACCGACCGCAACCCAGCCGAAGAATATCAGGACCGCCGGATCACCCAGACCGCGATAGCCGTAAGGCCGGGTACCCAGCGTATAGGCCAGAGCAGCGATGATTGAAGCGATCCCCAGACCGATGAAGGTCAGCAAAACGGTCAGGGAAGGCTGAGCAATCAGAAGCAGAGCGATTCCGCTGATGGTGGTGAGCAGCAGGGTCAGCGTAATGGCCGAGCGCATGGCGGTCAGCGTGATGGCGCCGCTCTGCAAGCCTCTGACCGGTCCCAGTCGTTGGGGGTTATCTGTGCCTTTTTTGACATCGCCATAGTCGTTTGCAAGATTCGAGAGAATTTGCAGAAGCAGGGCGGTCACCAGTGCCAGCAGAGCGACTGCCGGTGAAAAATGGCCTTGTTCGGCAGCAAGTGCGTTACCACACAGCAAAGCTGCAATGGCCAGAAGCAGGGTTTTGGGTCGAGTGGCATCAAGCCAGACAGAGCGATGAGATAACAGCATGGTTGCCCGCAATGTGAATAAGAATGAATACATTATGGCAGCGGGGCGGAGAAGAACTTTGTTTTGGCGCAAAAGGAAGGGAAAAACGGGATACCTGTCATAAACAGGTACCCCGGGAAGAGATTACAGAATGAAGCGGCTGAGATCTTCGTCTTCGACCAGTTCGTCCAGATGGGCCTGAACGTAGGCTTTGTCGATCACCTGCGCTTTGCCACCTTGCTCGGAAGCGTCATAAGACAGTTCTTCCATCAGGCGTTCCATGACGGTGTGCAGGCGGCGTGCACCGATATTTTCGGTCCGCTCATTGACCTGCCAGGCCGCGTCAGCAATCTGGGCGATCCCGTCTTCGGTAAAGCTGATGTTCACGTTTTCTGTCGCCATCAGTGCGCAGTACTGTTCCGTCAGTGAAGCATTCGGCTCCGTCAGAATACGCTTGAAGTCCTCACTGGTCAGGGCTTCCAGCTCAACCCGGATTGGCAGACGGCCCTGCAGTTCAGGGATCAGATCGGACGGACGTGACACCTGGAAGGCGCCGGATGCAATGAACAGGATGTGGTCGGTTCTGACCATGCCGTGTTTCGTCGAGACCGTAGAGCCTTCGACCAGCGGCAGCAGGTCACGCTGAACACCTTCACGGGAGACATCCGGGCCGGACGTTTCACCGCGCTTACAAATTTTGTCGATTTCGTCGATGAATACGATACCGTTGTTTTCAACCGCGTGAATTGCCTGTTCTTTCAACTCTTCCTGGTTGACCAGCTTGGCCGCTTCTTCTTCAGTCACTGCTTTCAGCGCATCTTTGATTTTCATCTTGCGCTTTTTGGTGGTGTTGCCGGCCAGGTTTTGGAACATGCCCTGCAGCTGGTTGGTCATTTCTTCCATGCCAGGAGGAGCCATGATTTCCACGCCCATTTGCGGTGCCGCAACATCAATTTCGATGTCTTTGTCGTCCAGCTGGCCTTCGCGCAGCTTCTTACGGAAGGACTGGCGGGTCGTTGAGTTGTTATCGCTTTCTTCGTTCTGGCCCCAGGCATCGCGTGCTGGTGGCAGCAGGACGTCCAAGATGCGGTCTTCAGCCAGTTCTTCAGCACGGAAACGGACTTTTTCCATCGCCTGCTGATGCGTCATTTTCACGGCAACATCGGTCAGATCGCGGATAATAGTTTCCACTTCTTTACCCACGTAACCCACTTCGGTGAACTTGGTCGCTTCGACCTTGATGAACGGGGCATTTGCCAGTTTGGCCAGACGGCGGGCAATTTCCGTTTTACCGACCCCGGTCGGACCGATCATCAGAATGTTCTTCGGCGTGACTTCGACACGCAGCTCTTCCGGCAGTTGCATCCGGCGCCAGCGGTTACGCAGGGCGATCGCAACAGCGCGTTTA
This sequence comes from Photobacterium sp. R1, assembly GCF_054600795.1. Classification (NCBI taxonomy): domain Bacteria; kingdom Pseudomonadati; phylum Pseudomonadota; class Gammaproteobacteria; order Vibrionales; family Vibrionaceae; genus Photobacterium; species Photobacterium sp. R1. The sequence goes on along the minus strand of NZ_BAAHZP010000008.1, from coordinate 84,035 downwards.
GCCTTGTCCTGGCCAATAATATGGCGGTTCAGTTCATGAACGATTTCGCGAGGAGTCATTTCAGACATGGGGAATCCTTACTGGGTATCGAGTTCTTCAACAGTCTGGAAGTCGTTGGTGTAAACACAGATATCACCAGCAATTTTAAGCGACTTCTCAGCAATGGTGCGAGCATCCAGCTCGGTATTTTCCAGCAGCGCACGGGCTGCTGACAGGGCAAAGTTACCACCGGAGCCGATGGCAATCAGGTCGTTTTCCGGCTGTACCACATCCCCGTTGCCTGTGATGATCAGGGACGCTGTTTCATCCGCAACGGCCAGTAAGGCTTCCAGCCGGCGCAGGCTGCGGTCAGTTCGCCAGTCTTTTGCCAGCTCAACGGCGGCTTTCATCAGGTGACCCTGGTGCATTTCCAGCTTGCGCTCGAAACGCTCGAATAGAGTAAAGGCATCTGCCGTACCGCCGGCAAAACCAGCCAGCACCTGATTGTTATACAGACGGCGGACTTTACGGGCATTGCCCTTCATCACGGTGTTGCCCAGTGAGACCTGGCCATCACCTGCGATGACGACTTTTCCGTTGCGACGTACAGAGACTATAGTTGTCACGGTATTACCTCTTAGCATCAATCCGGCTTGTCAGCCGGTATGGGTATTACGCAGATCTGGGGATGGTGGTACCAGATTTCAAGGCAAAGGGAACATCTGCGTGCGTACAGGGAATAAAAAAGGATGCCGATGGCATCCTTGGGTCAATTGAGACGGCTTTTGTCAGTGTAGCAGCCTGTTACCGGCTGCCAAACGGTCAGGATTCCCAGTACCAGATCGCACAGGGTTCGATGCCTGCTCGGCGCAGCATGTTGCGGTCGCTCTCGGCTTTTCGTTTTTGCGGGTAAGGGCCCAGCACCACGCGGTACCAGCTGCCTTTGTCGCCCTGCGAAACTTTGATCTGACTGCTCAGCCCCTGGAAGGCGATCATTGCCTTGCGTTCCTCGGCCTGTGCCGGTGTCCGGTAAGCGCCGCACTGCATCAGATACGGCCGGTTGGGCGTGTCCGGTACTTTCTTGGCTTCAACTTGAACTTCTTTGTTTTCCAGCTCTTCAATATAGCGCCACTTCTCGGCAGGCTTCGGCGGCAGTTTTTCCTGCGGTTTCGTCGTCGTGACCGGTTTCGGCTCAGTCTTGGGTACCGGTTCGGTTTTGGGTTTGACGGCCGGTTTCGGGCTCTCTTTCTGAACCGGCTTAACCGGCTGCTCAGGAACTGGCGTCGCAGGTTTGGGAGTGCTGGACAGGAAATAGAGACCGTATCCCATGCCGACAACCAGGCACAAAGCAATCAGTGCCCATTTTACCGGGAACTGTCCTTGAGGCTGGCTGCTGCGGGAACGGGTTTTTCTGGCCGGTTTCTTCGTCGCCCGGCCTCGCTTGACGTAATCTTTGGTTGCCACAATTTTTGATTATTGCTGAACGATTGGACGGATATGGTACAAAGAAGTGTTCGGACTGGCTAGTGTCGGGAAGCCTCAGCCAGTGTCGGTGAGTGTGCTTCCCGATGATTCTGTGACCTTTTGCTCAATATTTCACCGCGTTGCCGCGTCAATACTTGTTGGCTGGCGGCGCGGCACTTTCGCGGATCACCAGTTTGGCATCTAGCAGTCGTGAGCCGGCGGTAATGTCTTTGCCCTGCAGAATTTCCAGCAGCATCAGCATCGACTGACGGCCAATCTCGTAACGCGGCTGAGACACCGTTGTCAGCGGAGGATCGCAGTATTCCGCAAACTGAATGTCATCGAAACCGACAATCGACAGATCCTGCGGCACCTTGATACCCAGACGTTTGGCCTGCTGCATGGCACCGATAGCCATGACATCGTTGTGGCACAGCAGGGCGGTGGGCGGCTCGGGCAGCGACAGCAGTGTGGTGACGGCACGGGCGCCGCCGGCAAAAGTGAAGTCGCTTTTAACCGTATAAGCCGGGTTCAGCTCGATTCCGGCGCGGCGCAGGGCCTGTTGGTAACCCTGAGCCCGGAACTGGCAGAGCATGGCGCTGTCCGGTCCGGTGACCTGCGCAATGTGCTTGTGCCCCATCTGGGTCAGATAGTTCACGGCTTCGAATGCGGCGGTCAGGTTGTCAATGTGAACGGTCGGCAGCTCCAGTTCAGGCGCAAATTCACAGGCCATGACCATCGGCGGCAGGTTTTTCTGTTCAGGCTTACTGATGTCAAACGGTAAATCCGTGCCCAGCAGCAGCATGCCGTCAGCCTGTTTGGTGAAGACCAGGTTGACGAAAGAGTTTTCCCGGCTTTTCTGCTGGCCGCTGTCGCCCAGCAATACCAGATAGCCGTGCTCCATTGCTGCTTCTTCAATACCGCGGATAATTTCGGTGAAATAGGGATCGCAGATGTCCGGCACAATTGCGACAATGGTTTTCGATTCATTGCGTCGCAGGTTTCGCGCCAGGGAGTTGGGGGAATAGCCAGCGTCCATGACAGCCTGTTCGACTTTTTTACGAGTCGAGGCTGACACTTTTTCCGGGTTCATCAGCGCGCGCGATACCGTCGCGGTTGAAACTCCGGCCAGCTGGGCAACATCCTTCATTGTCGCCATAAGTTGTTCCTCTCTAGATATTTCTCTCAATAATGCTGGAGGATCGTGTCAAATCGGGACAGAAACCTGATCCAGCAAGCCTGTTATTGTAGGCACTTTGAGCAGGTTTAAACATGTGCGCAATAGCATAAATTACATTGGGCTTGTGATCCAATTCGCATTATTTATTTTATCTTCATCCCAAATCCTGAGGCTCAACATCCAGTGACCAGCGAACTTTTCGGGCCAGCGGCAACAGCTGAATTGCCGGACGGGCAACCGTCAGCAGTTGTTGCAGAGTCTTGCGGTCCGAAGCCTGGAGCAGCAGTTGCCAGCGATAGCGGCCGGCCCGGCGTGAGAGGGGAGCCGGGTTTGGGCCCATGACCATTGTCTGGTCGCTGAACAGCGGGCTGGCTTCGAGAATGCCCCGGACCTGGAGCAGAAACTGCTCGGTAACATCGCTTTGCTGGGCTTCAGCCCGGAATAAAGCCAAATAGGTGTAGGGCGGCAGCATCGCCTGCCGGCGCTCCGTCAGTGCCTGACCGGCAAAATGGTCATACCCCTGATACAGCAGGGCCTGAAGCAGGCTGTGCTCCGGATGGTGCGTTTGCAACAGCACTTCGCCCGGTTTGCTGGCCCGTCCGGCCCGTCCGGCAACCTGAATGAAAAGTTGTGCCAGCCGTTCGGGCGCCCGGAAATCGTTGCTGAACAAGGCACTGTCAACGTCGACCAGTGCGACCAGGGTGACATCCGGAAAATGATGTCCTTTGGCCAGCATCTGGGTTCCGATCAGGATCTGATATTCCTTGTTGCGGATGGCTTCCAGATAAGTGTCCAGGCTGCCCTTACGCCGGGTGCTGTCACGGTCGATGCGCACGGTTTTGAATTCGGGGAACAACTCGGCCAGCTGATGTTCCAGCTGTTCGGTGCCGACTCCGACGGTCTGAAGTTGGGTTGAACCACATTGCAGGCACTGCGGCATCACCGGTCGCTGGGTCTGGCAGTGGTGACAGCGCAGCTCTCCGGACTGCTGATGATAGGTATAGTAGGCATCGCAGCGTTTACACTCGGCGAGCCAGCCGCACTCGTGACACATCAGGGCCGGGGCGAAACCGCGCCGGTTCAGAAACAGCATCACCTGATTTCCCGCACTCAGATGCTGGCGCATCCGGGCGATCAGCGGTGCGGAAAGCCCCGCATCCAGATACAGGCCTTTTACGTCCAGCACACCGTGGCGAGCAGCCTGAGCATTGCCGGCGCGGCGGGTCAGGTGCAGGTGATGGTATTTGCCGGTGCGGGCATTGTGCAGGGTTTCCAGAGCCGGTGTGGCTGAGCCGAGCACGATCGGAATATTTTCCTTATTTGCCCTGAGCACGGCCATATCCCGGGCGTGGTAGCGCAGACTGTCCTGTTGTTTGTAGGATGCGTCATGCTCTTCGTCGACGATAATGATGCCCAGACTGGCAAACGGCGTGAACAGGGCAGAACGGGTTCCGATGATGATCCCGGCCTGATTGTCGCGCCCGGCCAGCCAGGCGCTCAGGCGCTCGGTATCATTCAGACCGGAGTGGATGGTGTACAGCGGCACATTGAAACGGCGCTGGAAGCGGTTAATGGTCTGCGGCGTCAGGCCGATTTCCGGCACCAGCACCAGCGCCTGCTTACCTGCGGCCAGCACAGGTTCCAGCAGGTTGAGGTAAACTTCGGTTTTACCTGAACCGGTCACGCCCTGTAGTAAATAGCAGCCGTAGCCGGGATTGGCGTTGACACTGGCAATCGCCAGGGCCTGTTCCTCATTCAGCCGGGGCTTGTCTTCGGTAATCGCAAATTCATTCTGCCAGCGCAGGCTCTGAGGGACGGCTTGATAGCTGTGGATCCAGCCTTTCTCCGTCAGGGTTTTCAGGGTTGTGCTGCTGACGTCTTCTTCTAATAAAGCTTCGTGGCTGAGTTCACCGTTGCGCAGCAGAGTCAGGATGCTGGCTTGTTTGGGGGCTCGCTTCAGGGCGGATAAAGGCTGCTCTTTTCCTTTTTCTGTCAGTTGCCAGAAACGAATCTCGGCATTGGCCGGTCTGCCTTTACGCAGGGCTGACGGTAATGCATTGGCCAGGGTATCGCCGAGCGGGTACTGGTAGTAGCGACTGGTCCATTCCAGCAACTGAAACAGCGGCGGCTGCCACAGGGGTTCACTGTCCAGCACGGCTCTGAGGGGCTTGAGTTGCTCAAGAGGAAAATCCGAAGTGTCTGTGAGGGCGATGACGATACCGGTGAGCTGCTGACGGCCAAACGGGACACGGACCCGACCACCTATGACAGGCTGTGTACCGGCCGGGATCAGATAGTCAAAAGTTTTGTCCAGCGGAACAGGCAGGGCAACCCGGGCGATGGTGGCAGTCATAGGCTTCACTTATACTTACAGATACATGGCAGTGTACCCTGCACAATGAACAAGGCAAAGCGGGAAGGCTCGGTGATTGCTGTTGATCTGAGTGAGCTGATTGATTATCATACGCCGCCTGTTTGTCCGGAGCTGTTGGCCCGGCATTATTTATTAACCACGTGTGGTGCCCGGCTTTGGATCGGGAGAGCGACACGGCCTTAGCTATGAGGTTTCCCCATGAAACAAGGTATCCACCCAGAATACACTGCTGTAAACGCTCGTTGTTCTTGCGGCAACACTTTCGTCTTCAACTCAACTCTGAGTAAAGACGACATCAACCTGGATGTGTGCGACAAATGTCACCCATTCTACACTGGTAAGCAGCGTCAAGTGAGCACCGGTGGCCGTATCGACAAATTCAACAAGCGTTTCGGCGCGCTGTCTAGCAAGTAATTGCTCGAAGACACTGTCGAGAAAAGGGACGCTGCGGCGTCCCTTTTTGCATTTATGCGCCCCGTTTCTTAATCATTTCCCCCTCAGCTCCCGCCTCCGTCACTGCCCGGCATTTTTCCGGCCCGCATCCGTGATTCCCTTGGTATTACCAGCTTGCGCGAACTAGGATTTTGTGCTGCTATCGAATATGATCCATTGTTCAATACCGAACCGAACATCCATCCATTCAGGATTCTAATAACTATGTCTGAAGATTTTCGTCAACAAGCACTTCATTACCATGCTTACCCTGTCCCCGGGAAAATTTCGGTTGAACTGAGCAAGCCTGCCAACACAGTAGAAGATCTCGCCCTGGCGTACAGCCCGGGTGTGGCCGAACCTGTGCGGGAGATCGCCCAGAACGCAGAAAATGTTTATAAGTACACTGGTAAAGGCAACATGGTTGCCGTGATCACCAATGGTACGGCCATTCTTGGCCTGGGTAATCTCGGCCCGCTGGCATCCAAGCCAGTGATGGAAGGCAAGGCGCTGCTGTTCAAGCGTTTCGCGGGCCTGGATTCGATTGATATCGAAGTTAAACACCGCACCATCGACGAGTTTGTCGATACGGTCGCAAACATTGCCGACACCTTCGGCGGGATCAACCTGGAAGATATCAAAGCACCTGACTGTTTTGAGATTGAAAAGCGTCTGATTGAACGTTGCCAGGTGCCGGTCTTCCATGATGACCAGCACGGTACCGCAATTGTAACTGCAGCCGGGATGCTCAATGCACTGGAACTGCAGGGCAAAGATATCAATGAAGCGGTGATCGTCTGTCTGGGTGCGGGCGCGGCGGCAGTTGCCTGTATGGAACTGCTGATTAAGTGTGGTGCCCAGCGTGAAAAGATCTACATGCTGGACCGTAAAGGTGTGATCCACACCCGTCGTGACGACATTAACGAATACAAGCAGCTGTTTGCTAACAATACCGACAAGCGTACTCTGGAAGACGTGATTGAGGGTGCTGACATTTTTGTGGGCGTGTCTGGTCCGGATCTGCTGTCTGCTGAAGCACTGAAGCTGATGGCTGAAAAGCCTGTTGTGTTTGCCTGTTCTAACCCGGATCCGGAAATTAAGCCGGAGCTGGCTCATGCCGTGCGTGATGATCTCATCATGGGGACCGGCCGTTCGGATTATCCGAACCAGGTGAACAACGTGATTTGTTTCCCGTTCATTTTCCGCGGTGCGTTGGATGTGCGTGCCAGCGAGATTAATGACGAGATGAAACTGGCTGCGGTTCATGCCATCCGTGAACTGGCGAAAGAAAAGGTTCCGGCGGAAGTGGCCAAGGCGGCTGGTGTTGAGAAATTGGAGTTCGGTCCTGACTATATTATTCCTAAGCCAATGGATCCGCGTTTGCTGCCTCGCGTTGCGAAAGCGGTCGCTGTTGCTGCGGTAGAGTCAGGCGTTGCCCGCATCGAAATGCCTGTGGGTTACATGGAAGTGTAAAGAGACATCATTTTGCGTTTTGCATTGAAAACCAGCCGTCAGGCTGGTTTTTTTTTACTTCGGCCGACTATCTTTTTTATTCGTTAATGTCTTCGTATTCGATGCCCAGGCTTTCCATGATGGCCTTTGCTTCTGCAGGCAGATCGTCTGGACGGTCCTTCCGGATGTCGTCATCGGTTGGTAATGGCTGACCGGTATAAGCATGGAGAAATGCTTCACACAGCAGTTCGCTGTTGGTGGCATGCCGCAGGTTGTTCACCTGACGACGGGTGCGTTCATCCGTGAGGATCTTCAGAACCTTTAATGGGATAGAGACAGTGATTTTTTTGACCTGCTCATTTTTCTTGCCATGTTCCGCATAAGGGCTGATGTACTCACCGTTCCACTTTGCCATTGTTTACCTTCTCAGCGATATAGGGTTTTGAAATATTGTATGGGGGAATTTTAGCGGGATTTACTGCCACAAGCAAAGACATATGGACGTCTAGAGGTGTTGACGTCTTTTTTAAATATAGCTAAGGTTGTGGGAATTTGATGACCGTCGGCCCCGGCCACCCCAAAGAACAAGGAAGCTAGAAGATGAGCGACAAGAAAACAGCAACAATCGCTGTACGCAGCGGCATTGAAACGGATCATCCTTTCCGCGCAGTGGTCCCACCGATTTACTTGACCTCAACCTATGGCTTTCCTGAACTCGGGACGTTGCCCCAGTACGATTATTCCCGCTCGGGCAATCCGACCCGAAACCTGCTGGCGGATACGCTGGCAGACCTGGAAGGCGGTGCCGGGGCCGTGGTGACCAGTTGTGGGACTGCGGCCATCAACCTGCTGGCGACCGCCCAGCTGGGACCGGAAGATCTGGTTGTGGCACCGCATGACTGCTACGGCGGGACTTACCGCTTGTTTAATACCCGGGCCGGTAAAGGGGATTTCCAGGTGCAGTTTGTCGATCAGGGCGACGCCCAGGCGCTGGCTGCGGCACTGGCAAAAAAACCGAAGCTGGTCTGGGTTGAAACACCTTCTAACCCTTTGCTGCGTGTGGTGGATGTGGCTCAGTTATGTGAGCTGGCCCATGCGGTTGGCGCGCTGGTCGCCGTCGATAACACTTTCCTGTCTCCGGCCCTGCAACAGCCGATTGCGCTGGGCGCGGACTTCGTCGTGCATTCGACAACCAAGTACATCAATGGTCACTCCGATGTTGTGGGCGGGGTGCTGATTGCCAAAGACAGCGAGCATGCTGAAAAACTGTCCTGGTGGGCGAACTGTATCGGTGCCACCGGCGCGCCGTTTGATGCGTATCTGACCCTGCGCGGGGTCCGGACTCTGGTTCCTCGGATGCGCATGCATGAGGAAAACTCAGCCCGTTTGCTGGCCTATCTGCAGACCCAGCCGCTGGTGGGTAAGATTTATCATCCGAGTCTCGCTGATCATCCGGGGCATGACATTGCGGCGAAGCAACAGGCGGGTTTTGGCTCTATGCTGAGTTTCGAACTGACGGGCAGTATGGAGCAGCTGAAAGTCTTTGTGGCTGCGCTGGAATGTTTCTCGCTGGCGGAATCGCTGGGGGGAACGGAAAGTCTGATTGCCCACCCGGCCAGCATGACCCACCGGGCGATGTCTGATGAAGCTCAGCTGGAGGCTGGCCTGCTGCCGTCCCTGCTGCGTTTGTCAGTGGGACTGGAAGATGCGGAAGATCTGATTGCCGATCTGGCGCAGGCCTTTGCTAAAGCTGCGGAGATCAGCGCATGACCCAGGGACGGCAGTTACACAAATTCGGCGGCAGCAGTCTGGCGGATGCCGGTTGCTTCCGGAATGTTGCTGACATTTTGCTGCAGTATTCTGATGCAGAAGATCTGATTGTGGTCTCGGCGGCCGGGAAAACGACGAACCGGCTCATTCAGTGGCTGTCGCTGCTGAATCAGGATGGTCGTCTGGCGCATGAGAGCCTGCAGGACTTGCGGAATTTTCAGCAGCATCTGGTTGAGGAGCTGCTGGATGGCGGGGAAGCTGATGAGCTCCTGACAGCCCTGCATCTGGAATTCAGTGCACTGGGCCAGCTTTCCGGCAGTGATATGACCCCGGCCAGACAGGCCTGGGTACTGGGTCACGGCGAGCTGTGGTCATCCCGGTTGCTGGCTGCGTTGTTGTCTCAGAAAGCAATGGCGGCACGGGCACTGGACTCACGACTCTTCCTTCGGGCCGAACGGGCAGCTCAGCCGGAGGTTGATCGCGGCCGTTCCCTGCCGCTGCTTCAGAATGAGCTGGCGCAGCACAGCGGTCACCGTCTGGTGATTACAGGATTTATGGCCGCGAATCAGGGCGGGGAGACCGTACTGCTGGGCCGAAACGGCTCTGACTATTCTGCGACTGTCATCGGTGCGCTGGCGGGTGTCAGCCGGGTGACAATCTGGAGTGACGTCGCCGGGGTATACAGTGCCGATCCGCGCGTGGTCAACGATGCCTGTCTGCTGCCATTACTGCGTCTGGATGAAGCGGATGAACTGGCCCGGCTGGCTGCGCCGGTTCTGCACAGCCGTACGCTGCAGCCTGTGGCTCAGAGTGCGATTGACCTGACGTTACGCTGCAGCCAGCAACCTGAATCCGGTTCGACCCGGGTTGAGCGGGTGCTGGCTTCCGGCCGCGGGGCCAAAATTATTACCTCTCTGGATGACGTCTGTCTGCTCGAGTTGTCGGTGAGCGGTGCCCGGTCGCTGACTCAGCTGACGCAAACGCTGGCAAGGCTGTTACCTCAGGAGCAGGCACTGCCGCTGGCACAGCATGTTGAAACGGATACCGGGCGGATCCAGCTGGCTTATACCGCCGAGGTTGCCAATGGCGTGCTGCTGCTGTTACAGGACAGTGGTATTCATGCCGAGATCCGCCTCCGGGATGGCTTTACCATGGTTGCCGCCGTGGGAGCTGGTGTGGTGAATAATCCGGTCCACTGCCATGGCTTCCAGCAACAGCTGAAAGGGCAGTCGGTTGAATTCGTTACTGAGGCTGAATCCGGTCTCAGTCTGATTGCTGTGCTGCGTCAGGCCGACACTCAGGCACTGGTTCAGCAGATCCACCAGAGTCTGTTTCAGGCTCAGAAGCGTATTGGTCTGATCCTTTGCGGTAAGGGCAATATCGGCAGCCGGTGGCTGGAACTGTTCGGGGAAGAGAAGGCGGCGCTGGAAAAGCGTCATGGCATGAGTTTTACCCTGATCGGGGTCGCCGACAGCCGGCGTTTCTGGATTGACTTGCAAGGTATTCCGACAGAGCGTGCGCTGACCCAGTTTGACAACGAAGCTACCGATGGCAGCGACTGGTTGCCTGCGTTGGGTCAGCATGATTACGACGAGCTGGTGGTCCTGGATGTGACGGCCAGCAAGGCGCTGTCTGAACGGTATTCTGACTTTGCCAGCAGTGGCCTGCATTTGATCTCAGCCAATAAAGTGGCCGGCTCCGCACCGGGAGACGTCTATTGTGCCGTGGTCGATGCCTTTGAGAAAAGCAGCCGTCACTGGCTGTATAACGCGACGGTCGGGGCCGGGTTACCGGTGAACCATACGGTGAAAGACCTGCGTGACAGCGGCGATACTATTATTGCCGTGTCGGGGATTTTCTCCGGGACCCTGTCCTGGCTGTTCCAGCAATTTGACGGCAGTCTGCCGTTCAGTCAGTTACTGGAGCAGGCCTGGCAGCAGGGGCTGACGGAGCCGGATCCCCGGCATGATCTGGATGGCAGTGATGTCATGCGGAAGCTGGTGATTCTGGCGCGAGAGTCCGGTCTGGCACTGGAGCCTGAACAGGTGAAAGTGGAATCACTGGTGCCGGAGGAATTGGCCGGTCTGAGTCTGGATGCCTTCTTTGAGCAGGGGCCTGTTCTGGATGAACGGCTGCAGGCTCGCCTGACCAAAGCTCAACGGGAAGGGAAGGTGCTGCGTTATGTGGCCCGGCTGGATAAAAATGGTCAGGCCGTTGTGGGACTGGATGCATTGGAGCCGGAACATGCTCTGGCCAACCTGCTGCCTTGTGACAATATCTTTGCCATTGAAAGCCGCTGGTACCGCGAAAATCCTCTGGTAATCCGTGGCCCGGGCGCAGGGCGCGATGTGACGGCCGGTGCCTTGCTGTCCGATCTCAACCGTCTGGCGAACCTGTTGTAAGATTTTCGGGTGATGAGATAGATCGAAAGGGCAGTTTTCCGCTGCCCTTTGTTGTATTTGCTATCTTCACAATACAGTGAGTACGCGGGCTGAACGGGATCCTAAGGTTCAAAATTCCGAACTTGAAGAAAGTGGGATTTGATGTTGAGAAAAATTCATGTTTATGCGGTTGACATTAAATTGGTTACAAGACATCCTGTGGACATATAGACGTCTAAATGGTTATTCGGCGTCAGAGTTTACAGGGAAGGCCGCAGGCCATCAGCAGGAAGGTTTCAATTATGGGTTACTCTTACGCCAATCATCTGGATGCTTTAAATCAGAACATCGCCGATCTGAACGGTGCGATCAATGTGTCATTTGAATTCTTCCCGCCAAGTACGCCTGCGATGGAGGAAACCCTGTGGTCCTCGATTCATCGTCTGAAAACGCTGAAACCCAAGTTTGTCTCGGTCACTTATGGTGCCAACTCCGGTGAGCGGGATCGGACTCACTCGATCATCAAAGATATCAAAGATCAGACCGGTCTGATTGCAGCCCCTCATCTGACCTGTATTGATGCTTCCCGTGATGAGTTACGTTCCATTGCCCGTGATTATTGGAAAAACGGGATTCGAAACATTGTGGCCCTGCGTGGCGACCTGCCACCGAACGGCGGGAAGCCGGACATGTATGCCGTTGATCTGGTGGAACTGCTGCGAGCTGAAGCCGATTTCGACATTTCGGTGGCGGCTTACCCTGAAGTGCATCCGGAAGCGAAAAGTGCGCAGGCTGATCTGATCAACCTGAAGCGTAAAGTGGACGCTGGTGCAAACCGTGCGATTACTCAGTTCTTCTTTGATGTGGAGAGCTACCTGCGCTTCCGCGACCGTTGTGTGGCTGCCGGCATTGATGTTGAGATTGTGCCGGGGATCCTGCCTGTGGTGAACATGAAGCAGGCAAAGCGATTTGCCCAGACCAATAACGTGAAAATTCCGAACTGGCTGGAGAAGCAGTATCAGGGACTGGACGATGATCTGCTGAGTCGCCAGATGGTCGGCGCCAGTAATGCGATTGATATGGTTCGTGTACTGAGCCGTGAAGGCGTGAAGGATTTCCATTTCTACACCCTGAACCGCGCAGAGCTGACCTATGCAATCTGCCATACACTGGGTGTCCGCGCTGAAGCGGAAGCGACCGTCTGAGCAAGCCTCGGGGAACCTGACAGAGACCAAAAAGAAAAAGCCGCGAAAGCGGCTTTTTTGATGAAAAGACGATAGTGTACCTGTTTATGGCGGTACATCACGGACTCCCGGTCCGGGAGACGTGGTCTTTACTCAGCGCTCAGAGCAACGCTGCTTTCAGAGCTGTCCATATCTTTCAGTTCTGCCAGTACTTCTTCTGCCCAGTCAATCCAGGCCTGGCGGTTGTGGATGCCACGACGCAGGGTCAGGCGATCCAGACGAGACTGGCGATCCATGTCTTTGTAGTTGGCGAAATGGACTTTCTCCAGCTCATGGTAATGGTTCATCAGTGTGTGAGATTCTTCGATCAGTGCTTCCAGCTGTTGCTGCATTGGCTGCGAGTTGTGTACGCCGCAGACCAGCAGTTTGGCAGAAAACTCATCACGGATGGTTGGATTACGAGCGGGTTCTTGGAACCACTCAAACAGCGCTTGCCGGCCCAGATCGGTAATGGAATATACCTTACGATCCGGTTTACCCTCCTGAGGTTCAAGTTTACAGGTAACCTGATTGTTGGTGGCCATTTTGTTCAACTCGCGGTATACCTGCTGATGACTGGCTTTCCAGAAATAGCCGATACTGTGAGAGAACTCTTTCGTAATGTCGTAGCCGGTCGCATCACGCGAACTCAGCACGGTCAAAATGACGTGTGGTAGTGACATCTCTTCTATCCGTTAAAATACTACAAAAAAAATAAATCGACCGGGTGTTACGTTACCCATCCGCTCTTAGGCGTTTTTATAATCGTATTGTTGCAGTGCCCGGCCGAGATCACATAGGATATCATCAATTGAATCACTGCAACCAGCAGAAGCATAAATATTCTGTGGTGAACAGTGAGCAATTAGTTATCTTGTGACGTTTGTCCAATTATGCGGACTGCATGCAGTGCACAAAGTTTCCTTCATGTTGATTCACTGCACGTATATAGACCATAGCTGAAATTCGGAATTTCGTATTGTCTTAATTGCGAACAAAAAACAGGCCACCCCGAAGGTGGCCTGTTTTGATTTGGAAATGCGGGATTTAGCCGGTGTTGCGCATACCGGCAGCGATGCCGGCAATCGTGACCATCAGGGCTTCTTCCAGCATTGGCGAGACTGTTTCCTGCTGACGGGTACGGTGCAACAGCTCAGCCTGAAGCATGTTCAGCGGCTCAACATAAACATTACGCAGGCGGATAGATTCAGCCCCCCAAGGGTCCTGTTCCATCAGGTGATCGCTGTTCTCGACGTTCAGGACGACCTTGATATCGCGCTGTAACTGGTCGCGGAGTTCTTGCCCCAGCGGCCACAGACTTTCGTCGGTCAGGCGCTGATCGTAATACTCTGCAATCTGAATATTGGTCTTGCTGTAAACCATTTCCAGCATACCCAGTCGGGTAGAGAAGAATGGCCATTCACGGCACATATCTTCCAGAAGTGATGCTTTCCCCTGATCAATCACATGCTGAATTGCTTTTCCTGCACCCAGCCATGCTGGCAGCAGCAGGCGGTTCTGACTCCAGGCGAAGATCCATGGAATTGCACGTAAACTTTCAACACCGCCTTTCGGATTCCGCTTCGACGGACGGGAGCCCAGCGGCAGTTTACCCAGCTCCATTTCCGGCGTGGCAGCACGGAAGTAAGGGACAAAAGATTCATGACCACGAACCACAGCGCGGTAAGCGTCGCATGAGATATCAGACAGATTGTCCATGACATCCCGCCACTCCTGCTTTGGTGCCGGAGGCGGCAGCAGGTTGGCTTCCAGGATCGCGCTGGCATAGAGGTTCAGGCTGTTGACTGCCACATCCGGCAGACCCAGTTTGAAGCGAATCATTTCGCCCTGCTCCGTGACACGCAGGCCGCCTTTCAGGCTGCGTGGCGGCTGAGACAGCAGGGCAGCGTGAGCCGGCGCACCACCACGGCCGATACTGCCGCCACGACCGTGGAACAGCGTCAGTTCAACACCGGCGTCATCGCAGACATTCACCAGGGCTTCCATGGCGCGGTACTGCGCCCAGCCAGCCGCGGTTACACCGGCATCTTTGGCGGAGTCGGAATAGCCAATCATGACCATCTGGTGGTTCTGAATAAAACCGCGGTACCAGTCGATATTCATCAGCTGGGTGATGACAGATTCAGCGTTGTTCAGATCGTCCAGGGTTTCAAACAGCGGACAGACATCCAGGCGGAAAGGACATCCGGCTTCTTTGAGCAGCAGGTGAACCGCCAGAACATCGGAAGCTGTCCGGGCCATGGAAATGACATAAGCACCCAGCGCCTGTCGGGATTGCTCAGCAATGACGCGACAGGTGTCCAGAACTTCCTGAACTGGCTCTGAGGGTTGCCAGTCACGAGGCAGCAGTGGGCGTTTTGAAGCCAGCTCGCGGACCAGGAAAGCCACTTTGTCCTGTTCACTCCACTGGTCGTAATCTCCCAGTCCCAGATAGCGGGTCAGTTCTGAAATTACATTGGAGTGGCGGGTACTTTCCTGACGGATATCCAGACGTACCAGATGGACGCCAAAACACTGGACGCGACGCAGCGTATCCAGTAGCAGGCCATCAGCAATGATGCCCATGCCGCATTCGTGCAAAGACTGGTAACAGGCATGTAGTGGTGCCCAAAGCTGCTCGACATCTTCCAGAATCGCAACTTTCGGCACATCATGGCCTTTGATTTTTGCATCCAGCACGTCACGGGTCTGGGTCAGCAACGTGCGAAGTCCTTTGACGATTTCACGATACGGTTCATGGGCGCCATGAGCCAGCTCGCGGACTTCGTCGTTACAGGCAACCATTGACAGCTCACTGACCAGTTCCTGGATATCGTTCAGGTACAGATCTGCTGCTTTCCAGCGTGAAAGCAGCAATACCTCACGGGTGATCTCGGCAGTGACGAACGGGTTCCCGTCACGGTCCCCCCCCATCCAGGAAGAGAATTTCACAGGCGCGGCGTCCAGCGGCAGGCTTTCACCCAGGTGCTGATGCAGCTTTTCATCAAACTGGCGCAGGAACTCCGGGACGGCTTCCCACAATGAGTTCTCAACGACGGCAAAACCCCACTTGGCTTCATCCAGCGGGCTGGGGCGTTGCTTACGGATCACATCGGAGTGCCAGGCCTGAGCAATCAGTTGCTCCAGACGGCGTTCTGCTCTCTGGCGCTCCCGGTGAGACAGCTCGTTCAATTCAAGCTGGGACAGACATTTATTGATTTGCACCAGCTTGTGAATCATGGTGCGACGGGCGATTTCCGTCGGGTGTGCGGTGAGCACCAGTTCGATGTTGAGTTCACGAACAGCCTGCAGCGAGTCCAGCTCAGTGATGCTTTCATCTTTGAGCTTGGCAAAAAGACTGTCCATTTCATCCGGACTGCATACCAGATCTTCGCAATGGCGGGAAATCGTGTGGTATTGCTCGGCGATGTTGGTCAGGTTCAGGAACTGACTGAACGCATGGGTAACAGGCAGCAGTTGATCATCTGGCAGGTTCTGCAGCTCGGTAATCAGTTTTTCCCGATCGTTACTGTTCCCGGCGCAGGCCGATTTTGACAGTTTTCGAATGGTTTCAACTTTATCCAGCAGTTCGCTGCCGTGGACATCCTTGATGGTGTTACCCAGCAAGTGGCCAAGCATACTGACATTGCTTTTTAACGCACTGTACTTTTCGTTCATATCGCATCCATATCGTAATTTTGTTACATCCAATCGCCAAGGCGTTGCCAACAATCTAGCCTTCATTGGGGCGAAAGGTCAATAAGTAGGCCCTTTTTAGACAAAAATCCTATCAAACGACGTGCATGAATCCTGCGGACTGTCTCTGTTCTGTAATTTACTTTCTTTATTTTTACAGCCAGAGCATGACGTATCACCGTGCAGCCGTCACGAAGCATATTTTTTTCTGCCGTCTGGCTTGACATAAAAAACCGAAAAGGGTAAATATAAAAATTCATAATTAATGAATAAAAATCTGTTTATTTGGTTTGTGTGTGAATAACAAAACAAGTTTGATGTCATGCAGCAAACAGATAAACGGTATGTCGCAAGACGTCTTTTATGATCAACCAGAGGCCATCAGCAGCAGTATGAACCAGGCGATGAACCACAAGCAGCATTCCTTCCGACGACGCTAAGTCTCTATCGCCCGGTGTCTCTGGCACCTTCCATGACGCGCCTGCCTGGCGCCACGCGCTGAAACATACAGCAGTTATATTTTCTTGATAGTGAATTTCACAACGATGACAACAGGATCTTATATGTTGAATACCTCTATCATTGGTGCCAGCGGCTATACCGGTGCGGAACTGGCAGCCATGGTACTGAAACATCCGCATTTGCAGCTGGCCGGTCTCTATGTGTCTGAAAACAGTCTGGATGCCGGTAAAGCCATCAGCGAACTGCACGGGCAATTACGCGGACTGGTCGATTTACCACTTCAGCCGCTGACTGATGCAGCTGCGGTCGCTAACTCTTCCGATATCGTGCTGCTGGCCACGGCGCATGAGGTGAGCCATGACCTGGCTCCGATTTTCCTGGAAGCTGGCTGTCAGGTCTTTGATCTGTCCGGGGCTTTCCGGGTGAAAGGCGATGATTTTTATACCCGCTACTATGGATTTTCACATCAGCATGCCCAATGGCTGGACGAAGCGGTCTACGGTCTGGCTGAGTGGAACGGTGATGCTATTCGCCAGGCGCAGCTCGTTGCTGTTCCCGGGTGTTATCCGACAGCGTCTCAGCTGGCCCTGAAACCATTGCTGGCAGCCGGGCTGCTGGACACTCAGCAATGGCCGGTAATCAATGCCGTGAGTGGTGTCTCCGGCGCCGGACGCAAAGCCAGCATGGCCAACAGTTTCTGCGAAGTCAGCCTGCAGGCCTACGGTGTGTTTACCCACCGTCATCAGCCAGAAATTTCGGCGCATCTGGGTACTGACGTCATCTTTACCCCGCATCTCGGCAATTTTAAGCGCGGCATCCTGGCTACAATCACGGCCAGACTGGCTCCGGGGGTGACCCCCGAAGCCGTCTCGGCGGCGATGGCAGCAGCCTATCACCAGCCTGGCGAACAGGCGGTCCGTCTGCTGGGCAATCAGGCAGCACGTTTGCAGGATGTGGTAAATACTTGCTTCTGTGACATCGGTTGGCTGGTGGAGGGGCAGCACGTCATCCTGACCTCAGCCATCGACAATTTACTGAAAGGTGCATCGTCTCAGGCGATGCAATGTATCAATATTCGTAATGGTTTTGCGCCGTTGACTGCGCTGGTTGGCTAAGTCTGGCTGTTGAAAGGAGAAGCGGGATGGAACAGTCGCCGTTAGTGATCAAATTGGGTGGAGCCGTATTGTCGTGCAGCGACACGCTCGAGAAAGTCTTTGGAGCCATCAGTGCATATCAGGCGAAGGCGAATCGTCCTTTGCTCCTGGTACATGGCGGCGGTTATCTGGTGGATGACCTGATGAAAAAGCTCAATCTGCCAACGGTGAAGAAGCAGGGGCTGCGGGTGACCCCGGTGGATCAGATTGGCGTGATTGCGGGCGCACTGGCAGGGACTGCCAATAAGATGCTGCAGGGCCATGCGATAAAGTGCGGTGTGAAAGCGGTCGGTCTGGGGCTGGCTGATGGTGGTCTGTGCCAGGTGACTGAGCTTGACCCGGAACTGGGTGCTGTCGGTCAAGCCGCACCGGGTGACAGCAATCTGGTGGCCGGTCTGATGGCATCGGGTTACCTGCCGATTATCAGTTCAATTGGCCTGACGGCTGACGGTGAACTGATGAATGTCAATGCCGATCAGGCCGCTGTGGCCGTCGCCGCGGCACTGGATGCTGAGCTGGTCCTGCTGTCAGATGTCAGTGGCGTGCTGGATGGTAAAGGCCATCTGATTGAATCGCTGACTGAAGTTAAAGCGGATGCGCTGATCCAGCAGGCGGTGATTACCGACGGCATGATTGTAAAAGTGAAAGCAGCGTTTGAGGCCGCCAAAGGTTTAGGACGTCCGGTCGAAATTGCGGGCTGGCGTTATCCGGACAAACTTCTGGCGCTGTTTGAAGGGGAACAAATCGGAACCCGATTTGTGCTCTGAGTCAGCAGATTTACATCCGGACGCTGGCGCAAAATCCGGGTTCGGATATAAAAATTAACCCAATTGAATTTGTCGTTTCAAATATCAAGATTGATACCGCCTGAACGGGATGACCGTCGCGCAGGCAACGAAGGAGAGTAACAATGAGCAAGGTAAACAAAGTCGTATTAGCTTATTCCGGCGGTCTGGATACTTCGGCCATCATCCCATGGCTGAAAGAAAACTATGACTGTGAAGTCGTCGCCTTTGTGGCCGATGTGGGTCAGGGTGAAGCTGAGCTGGAAGGCATTGAAGAAAAAGCACTGGCCTCGGGTGCATCTGCCTGCTACATCGCAGACCTGAAAGAAGAGATGGTCAAAGATTACATCTACCCAAGTCTGAAAACCGGTGCGGTATACGAAGGCAAATACCTGCTGGGCACATCGATGGCGCGTCCGATTATCGCGAAAGCTCAGGTAGAGTGTGCGCTGGAAGTGGGTGCCGATGCCCTGTGTCACGGTTGTACCGGTAAGGGGAACGACCAGGTCCGTTTCGAAAGTGCTTATGCAGCGCTGGCACCTCAGCTGACTGTGATTGCGCCTTGGCGTGAGTGGGACCTGCGCAGTCGTGAAGCCCTGCTGGATTATCTGGCAGAGCGTAAAATTCCGACCACAGCGACCTTAGAAAAAATCTACTCCCGTGACGCCAATGCCTGGCACATCTCAACCGAAGGCGGTGTACTGGAAAATACCTGGAATCAGCCAAATGAGCTGTGCTGGGTCTGGACCAAGGATCCGGAAGATGCCCCGAATACGCCGGAGCAGGTATCAGTCAAAATTGAAAAAGGCGAGATTGTCGCGGTTGATGGCAAAGCCATGTCACCTTATGAAGCGCTGGTGTATCTGAACGCGAAAGGTGCTGAGCACGGTGTCGGTCGGATCGATATCGTAGAAAACCGTCTGGTTGGGATTAAATCCCGCGGCTGTTATGAAACCCCGGGAGGCACCATCATGATGGAAGCCCTGCGTGCGGTGGAACAGCTGGTACTGGATAAAGATTCCTTTGAGTTCCGTGAAAGCCTCGCGCTGAAAGCTTCACATCTGATTTACGATGGCCGTTGGTTTACGCCGCTGTGCCGTTCATTGCTGGCTGCGGCTGATGAGCTGGCGCAGGACGTCAATGGCGAAGTTGTCCTGAAACTGTACAAAGGCCAGGTCACCGCAGTTCAGAAGCGCTCACCAAACAGTCTGTATTCAGAAGAGTTTGCCACCTTCGGCGAAGACGAAGTGTACGATCACAGCCATGCCGGTGGCTTTATCCGCCTGTACTCGCTGGCCAGCCGTATCCGTGCACTGAACGAGCAAAAAAAATAATTCTATCAGCGTAAAGCGCATTACCAATCAAGACATGTGAGCAAAGTCGGTTGTACCGGAAAGGAGAAGTACCATGGCACTATGGGGCGGACGTTTTAGTCAGGCAGCAGATACTCGGTTCAAGCAGTTCAATGATTCCCTGCGATTTGATTACCGCCTGGCGGAGCAGGACATCGTTGGCTCGGTGGCCTGGTCGAAAGCGCTGCGTCAGGTCGGGGTACTGACCGAGGCGGAACAGCAGAAGCTGGAACTGGCTCTGAATGAGCTGAAGCTGGCGGTGATGGAGGATCCGCAACAGATTCTCCAGTCCGACGCTGAAGACATTCACAGCTGGGTGGAGCAACAGCTGATCCACCGGGTGGGTGATCTGGGCAAGAAACTGCATACCGGCCGTTCCCGGAACGATCAGGTGGCGACCGACCTCAAGCTGTGGTGCCGTCAGCAGGGACATCAGCTGCTGATGATGCTGGATCATCTGCAGAGTCAGCTGACAACGGTTGCCCGTGAGCATCAGACCACGGTGCTGCCGGGCTATACCCACCTGCAGCGTGCGCAGCCGGTGACTTTTGCCCACTGGTGTCTGGCGTATGTCGAGATGTTCGAGCGGGACCACTCGCGTCTGAGTGACGCACTGCACCGGCTGGATACCTGTCCGCTCGGCTCGGGTGCGCTGGCCGGTACGGCTTATCCGATTGACCGGGAAGCGCTGGCGCACAGCCTGGGTTTTCACCGGGCGACTCGCAACAGCCTGGATTCAGTTTCGGACCGGGACCATGTGATGGAACTGCTGTCGACGGCGTCGATTTCCATGCTTCATCTGTCTCGTCTCGCGGAAGATATGATTTTTTATAACTCCGGTGAGTCGAATTTCATTGAACTGGCCGATACCGTGACGTCGGGCTCTTCCCTGATGCCGCAGAAAAAGAACCCGGATGCGCTGGAGCTGATCCGGGGTAAGTGCGGCCGTGTCTACGGTTCGCTGGCCGGGATGATGATGACGGTCAAGGCCCTGCCGCTGGCGTACAACAAAGACATGCAGGAAGACAAAGAAGGGTTGTTTGACGCGCTCGACACCTGGCATGAATGTATGGAAATGGCGGCGCTGTGCTTTGATGGTATCAAGGTCAATAAAGACCGGACGCTGGAAGCGGCAATGCAGGGCTACTCCAATGCGACCGAGCTGGCCGATTATCTGGTGGCGAAAGGGATTCCGTTCCGTGAAGCGCACCATATCGTCGGGGTGGCCGTGGTGGCTGCCATTGAGAAGGGCTGTGCGCTGGAGGAGTTGTCACTGGCCGAAATGCAGGCTTTCTCACCGGTGATCGACGCAGATGTCTATCCAATTCTGACCATTGAATCCTGTCTGGAGAAACGCTGTGCCCTTGGCGGGGTTGCGCCGAATCAGGTGGATCATGCGATCGCTCAGGCTGAAAAACGACTGTCAAAACGTCATGCGCCGGGTGTGAAAGTGCGGGGTGCCCGTCTGACCGATCTGGATGCGATTGAAGGGATGGTAGCTTACTGGGCCGGACTGGGCGAGAACCTGCCGCGTCCGCGGAACGAACTGGTGCGAGATATCGGCTCATTTGCTGTTGCCGAGACTCAGGGGATCGTGACCGGTTGTGCATCGCTTTATGTCTATGATTCGGGTCTGGCGGAAATTCGCTCTCTGGGCATTGAAGCGGGCTGGCAGCATCAGGGGCAGGGTAAGGCACTGGTGCAGCATCTGCTGGAAAAAGCCGGTCAGATGGCGATTAAGCGCGTGTTTGTGCTGACTCGTGTGCCGGAGTTCTTCATGAAGCAGGACTTTATTCCGACCTCGAAAACCCTGCTGCCGGAGAAAGTCATGAAAGACTGCGATATGTGTCCGCGTCAGCATGCCTGTGACGAAGTGGCACTGGAAGTGCGGCTGGATCAACAGCATGTGATTCCCAGTGTGAACGTTGCCTGATTTTCTGGTTTATCCCAATAAAAAAGCGCCGGTTCCCCGGCGCTTTTGCTTTCCCGTTTATCATCGAAGGCTGATTAACAACCCGGACCGCAGTCCAGACAGTGTTTGATCATTTCCGGCCCCAGATGCAGTTTGGCGTTCAGATCCCGCAGTGCTGTCCGGACACCTTCTTCAATCACCGGATGATAGAACGGCATATCCAGCATCTGCGCGATGGTCATCTGATTCTGATGCGCCCAGCTCAGCAGGTGGGCCAGATGCTCTGCATTCGGGCCAATCATCTCGGCGCCCAGAAAACGACCGGTGCCGTGTTCACCATAGACATTCAGAATGCCCTGATTGCGCAGCATCACTCGGGAACGGCCCTGGTTTTCAAAGGATACGGTGCCCACTTCGTAACAGCCGCAGTTACCCAGACGTGTGGTAATTTCCCGGCGGCTTTCGCCGACCATGGCGATCTGCGGCTCGGTGAAGACCACGGAAATTTTCGAGCGGCGCAGTCCGGCACGGATATCCGGGAAACGACCTGCATTGTCTCCGGCAATCCGGCCCTGATCGGCCGCTTCGTGCAGCAGCGGCAGCTGGTTGCTGGCATCTCCGGCGATAAAAATCGTGTCAACCGAGGTCTGCAGCGTAAAGTGGTCGGCCACAGGCACCCCGCGTTCATCCAGCGTCAGACTGGTGTTTTCAATCGCCAGTTTGTCGACGTTCGGGCGACGTCCGGTTGCGGCCAGAACATAGCTGAAGTATTGCGTCTCCAGTTTGCCGGTTTGGTTGATGAACTGAATTTCGACTTCATCGCCAACCCGCTTCATGCTCTCGACTTTGACATCGGCATCCAGGTACAGCTCGTCATTGAAAGTCTTGTTGGCATACGCCATGACTTCATCGTCAGTCAGCGGACCCACCTGGCCCCCCAGACCGAAGATTTTCACGTCAACGCCGAGGCGGTGCAGTGCCTGACCCAGTTCCAGTCCGATCACGCCCGGACCAAAGACGGCGACAGATGCCGGTAAGTCGTCCCAGTCAAAGACATCATCATTGATCACCAGACGATCACCCAGCTCATGCCAGGCTGCCGGATAGGCAGGACGGGAGCCGGTGGCGATCACAATCCGCTTGGCTTCGATGCGGGTGTGGCCGTCGACTTCGAGTGTGATGTCATTGATAAATTTTGCAAAACCGCTGATTTTATCTTCAGCTGGGATTTCATCCACGCTTTCCAGCACGAAGCCGACAAAGCGGTCACGCTCGCGCTTCACGCGATCCATCACTTCTCGGCCGTTGATGCGAATCTCACCCTGAGGATGAATGCCGAAGGCTGGTGCTTTTTCAATGTTGTGCACACTTTCGGCAGCGGCAATTAACAGCTTGGAAGGCATGCAGCCGACACGGGCGCAGGTGGTGCCATAAGGGCCGCCTTCAATCATGACAACACTGTCGGTATGTGCTTTGGCTGCCCGGTAAGCTCCCAGGCCAGCCGTACCGCCGCCGATGACAGCAACTTCAACGGTCAAGGTTTTCATTCTACTTCTCCAATGACATTCAGTTCAGGGCGTGGTGGAGGGCAGGGCTGTCGCCCTGCCTTGAGTCGGGAATTAGCCCAGGTAGGTTTCCAGTGCTTCACTGCCGCCGATATGACGACCGCCGATAAAGACCTGTGGCACGGTGCTCTGGCCAGTGATGGCACGCAGACTGACGCTGGTGGCATCTTTGCCCAGAACCACTTCCTCAAACTGCAGACCTTTGTCGATCAGATTCTGTTTCGCTTTGGCACAGAATGGACAGCCTGGTTTGGTGAACACAGTGATCGATTCCTGCAACTGATAGTCAGGGGCGATGTAGCTCAGCATCGTATCGGCGTCGGAAACCTTGAACGGGTCGCCCGGTTCGTCGTTTTCAATAAACATTTTGGTCACGATGCCGTTTTTCACCAGCATGCTGTAGCGCCATGAACGTTCACCGAAGCCCAGATCGTGTTTCTCAACCAGCATGCCCATGCCCTTGGTGAACTCACCGTTACCGTCCGGGATGAACGTGATATTTTCAGCTTCCTGATCGGCTTTCCACGCGTTCATCACGAAGGTGTCATTGACGGACACACACAGAATGTCGTCTACACCGTGCTCTGCAAAAACAGACGCCAGTTCGTTGTATCGTGGCAGGTGGCTTGAAGAGCAGGTCGGGGTAAATGCACCCGGCAGGCTGAAGACCACGACGGTTTTGTCCTGAAACAGTTCATCTGTAGTGACGTTGACCCACTGATCGCCCTGACGGGTCGGGAAAGTGACTTGCGGGATGGCCTGGCCTTCTTTTGATGTAAACATATTGCGCTCCTGTTGGAAGTTTTTCATTTCATAAAACTGTGGGACTTTTTTGTGTTGTCCCTGTCGATGGATGTAGTATCCGAAATACTGTTTGATAGCTCCAATCGTTTGCTGTTATCTTATTAATCGTTCATTTCTATTAAACATTTGGGGAGTGCATGCATGAACATCCGGGATCTTGAATATCTGGTGGCGCTGTCTGAGCACCGGCATTTCAGGAAAGCCGCCGAAGCCTGCTATGTCAGTCAGCCGACGCTGAGCGGGCAGATCCGTAAACTGGAGACTGAGCTGGGGGTATCGTTGCTGGAACGCACCAGCCGCAAAGTTCTGTTTACCGATGTCGGACTGAATCTGGTCAGCCAGGCGAAAAAAGTGCTGCACGAGGTCAAGGTGCTGTCGGAGATGGCCAGTCAGCAGGGGGAGAGCATGGCCGGGCCGCTGCATGTCGGTTTTATTCCGACGGTCGGGCCTTATCTGCTGCCTTTAATTATTCCGGCGCTCAAGCGGGCGTTTCCTCAGCTTGAACTGTACTTGCATGAAGCACAGACGCATGTGCTGGCACAACAGCTGGAAGAAGGTAAGCTGGACTGCATCATTCTGGCGGCGGTGAAGGAAAGCGAGCATTTCAAGGAACTGGCGTTGTACCACGAACCAATGATGGTGGCTGTACCGGAAGCACACCCCTGGTCGGATCGGCATGAGCTGCCTATGTCTGAGCTGAAAGGGCAGACCCTGCTGATGCTGGGAGACGGGCATTGTCTGCGAGATCAGGCGATGGGCTTTTGTTTTGCTGCGGGCGCGAAGGAAGACGGCAGTTTTAAAGCGACTAGTCTGGAAACACTGCGGAATATGGTGGCGGCCGGGAGCGGAATTACCCTGCTGCCGAAACTGGCCACTCCCAATACGTCCCGGCGGGACGGGGTGTGTTACCTCAAGGCCTGCGATCCGGAACCCAGCCGTCTGATTACGCTGGCATACCGCCCGGGCTCACCCCTGAAAGGGCGTTACGAGCAGCTGGCCGAGCAGATCCGGCAAAGTATTACGCCGCATCTGGAACACGGATAATCGAGAGAAAAAAAGCGCGCCTGAGGCGCGCTTTTTAATTGAACTTCAGTGACTGAAGTCGGTAGTGCTGAAATCAGAACAGCTCATCTGAACTGTCGGCTTCGAAGATGCCGCTGTCTGTACCGCCTTCGCCGGCATAGTCTTTCGGTTCTGTGCCCTGAATGAAGTACTCGAACATGGAGGTGTAGTCGGTCTTCCGGGTCAGCTTGCCGGTATCGCGGTCAATACGGACCTGTACAATGCGCGGCGGCAGCTGCTTGCGTTGTTCCGGCACATCTTCAAGCGCTTTTTCCATAAAGCCAATCCAGGCCGGCTGAGCGGTTTTCGCGCCAGCTTCTGCCCCGGCAGTCTGGTCTTTATCCAGATTCGGGTTGTAGCTGGTGCGGCCCAGTTCACGGCTGTGATCATCAAATCCGACCCAGGCTGTTGCAACAACACCGGGACCGAATCCGGTATACCAGGCATCTTTGGAGTCATTGGTGGTACCAGTTTTTCCGCCGACATCGCGGCGTTTCAGAGCCTGACCACGCCAGCCGGTACCGTTCCAGCCGGTTTTGTGTGCCCAGTCACCGCCGCCCCAGATGTTACTTTCCAGCATCTCACGAACCAGGAAAGCGTTCTGCTCAGAGATCACCTGAGGTGCGAGGCGAATGGTCTGCTGGTCAGTTTCGGTCGCGCTGCCCGTTGGCCCCAGCTCTTCCTCACTGATGGCGATATCGTGCATGACCGCGCGGCTGGCAGCAATCTGGTTGCCGGCCAGTTGTTCTTTACGCTGACAGTCTTCATCGCAGACCACATTCGGATGGGCCTGATAGACCAGATTGCCGTAGGCATCTTCCACGCGTTCAATGAAATACGGTTCCACAAAGTAGCCGCCGTTGGCGAACACGGAGAAGCCCTGCACCATTTCCAGCGGCGTCAGGCTGCCTGCACCCAGTGCGATGGCTTCGGCACGCGGCAGATCTTTACGCTTAAAGCCAAAGCGGGTCAGGTAACTGATGGTGTCATCCAGGCCGACATCCTGCAGTACCCGAACTGCCATCACGTTTTTCGATTGAGCCAGGCCACGACGCAGACGGGTCCAGCCGTCATAAACCGGTGGTGAGTTTTTCGGACGCCAGGCTGTTCCCATGCTGTGATCCCGGCTGTCGATCGGGGCGTCGTTGACCAGAGTTGCCAGCGTCATGCCCGAATCCAGACCGGCGGAATAGATAAATGGCTTGATGCTGGAGCCGACCTGACGGATGGACTGTGTCGCACGGTTAAACTTGCTGTGGACGAAGTTGAAGCCGCCCACCATGGCCTGTACGGCGCCGTTATACGGGGAAATAGCAACAAAAGCGGTGTTGGCATCAGGTACCTGGCTCAGCACCCATTGTTCACCTTTCTGCTGAACCCAGATTTGCTGACCCGCAGTCAGAATATCAGCGGCCACGTTTGGCGACGGACCCTGACTGGAATCGGTGATAAAGCGGCGGGCCCACTTCATGCCATCCCAGCTCAGTGTCTGGTGCTGGCCGTCCCGCAGGATTACTTCCGCATCTTTCTGACCGACACCAACCACAACGGCCGGTTCCAGCTCTCCGTAACTTGGTTGTTTCGCCAGATGATCCAGAATTTTCTTTTCTTCCCAGACGGCCTGCTCCGGCATCCACAAGGTCGCAACCGCACCACGGAAACCGTGTCGCTGGTCATAATCCAGCAGGTTCTGAACAGAAGCCTGCTGTGCGGCACGCTGAAGTTTCGGATTGACCGTGGTGTAGACTTTCATGCCCGAGGTGTAGGCATCCTCGCCGTAGCGGTCAATCATCCATGCACGGGCCCGCTCAGCGAAATAAGGGGCGTTGAGCTGGATTTCCGCACCGTGGTAACGGGAAATAATCGGTTCGGCTTTGGCTTGTTCGAATTCGGTACGGGTAATGTAGCCTTCGTCCAGCATCCGGCTCAGAACCACGTTACGACGGGTGGTTGCGCGATCCAGTGAGTAGAGCGGGTTCATCGTTGACGGAGCTTTCGGCAGGCCGCCAATGACAGCGATTTCGCCCAGCGTCAGCTGGCTGATGTCTTTGCCGAAATAGACTTGTGCGGCAGCACCGACACCGTAAGCACGGTAGCCCAGGTAGATTTTATTCAGATAAAGCTCAAGGATCTCATCCTTGGTCAGCAATTGCTCGATATGAACGGCAATGAAAATCTCTTTGACCTTCCGCATGATCTTTTTCTCATTGCTGAGGAAAAAGTTCCGGGCAAGCTGCTGAGTGATCGTACTGGCCCCTTGCTTGGCGGAGCCTGAAACGGCGACGACAACGGCAGCACGGATGATACCGATCGGGTCAATACCGGGATGCTCATAAAAGCGGCTGTCCTCGGTGGCGATCACCGCATGGATCATCTGCGGCGGGATCTGGTCCATTGTCAGCGGGATACGGCGTTTTTCACCAAACTGGGAAATCAGTTCACCGTCTGCGCTGTACACCTGCATAGGTGTTTGTAATTCAACGTTTTTAAGCGTTGCGACATCAGGGAGATCCGGTTTCACGTAAAGATAGAAACCAAAAATCGTACTGACTCCAAGAATGATGCAAATAATTGCAAAGATAAATAATCGCTTTATGAACTTCACTTGAGAATTCCCGTTACACCTTCGTCCGGCCATCCGCGCTACTTCAGTCAGTAGTATAAAGATAACTCAAATAAATTTAACGCCGTCAAAGGTGTTTATTCGAATAATTTTGTCTTGTCGTTACCAGGGGGAGCATACCACGCTATGTTGCACAAGCCAGTTTGGACCGGAATCGATATCGGTCGTCAAAGTGTAAAGGCGGTCGTGCTCAAGCAAAATAAAGGGCGATTCACTTTGTCTGC
Source organism: Photobacterium sp. R1 (assembly GCF_054600795.1). Classification (NCBI taxonomy): domain Bacteria; kingdom Pseudomonadati; phylum Pseudomonadota; class Gammaproteobacteria; order Vibrionales; family Vibrionaceae; genus Photobacterium; species Photobacterium sp. R1. The sequence goes on along the minus strand of NZ_BAAHZP010000008.1, from coordinate 56,141 downwards.
TTATGCGGAGGTTGCTCTGACCCCGGAAAACGAAGCCGGACAGCTGTCCGGCACAGGGCCTCTTCAGGATAGCGTTTTCCCGGCAGATCAGTTGTCAGCCTTGCGTCAATTACGGACCTTGCTTCCAAAGCGGACCGGGGCATGTGTGTTGTCACTGCCCGACAGTGAGGTCGTTCAGCGGGATATCGGGCTGGAACGGCGTTGGGGGCAGGATGTGGCATCCGCGCTTGCGCAGCAATTGGCTCATCTGCTGGCTGTGGATCCGCAGTCGCTCAGCCTCGACTTTCATCGCTTACCGGATGCAGAAACACCCGGTCATGAGACGGATATGTACCGGGTCTTCGCCGCAAAATCGGCGGCGGTGGAGCAGAAAGTCCGGCTGGCGAGAGAGGCCGGATTTCGTCCGGCAGTGATGGAGCTGCAGGCGCGCACCCTGTTATGGCTGTTACGGTATCTTGAGCAAAACTCCGGCGGTGCGTCCGGCGCTGCATCGGCGATTGTTTGTCAGCATGACTCGGGCTGGGATCTGGCGGCCGGCTCTCGGCATCCCCAGCCTTATCATAGAACCTTTCCTGTGGCAGGGTCACAGGCTGAGTTGAGCCGGGATGTAACCCGTCAGCTGCGCCTGTCCGGCGTCTTTGAAGATGTTGAAAGCCTGTGGCTGACAGGCATTGCATTAACTGAGGATGAACGGGGGTGCTGGCAGCAACTTTGCGGGCTGCCGGTACAATTGCTGACACCACAGCAGGTATTCCCGTATCAGTCAGACACAGCACTGATCACTGCGTCGCAAAGCCGCGACTGGGTGAAGCCGGTTGCATTGGCCATCCGGGGGGCAATGTCATGCTGAGGGCTGTGAATCTGCTGCCGTGGCGGGCGGAGCGACAGGCGGCACACCGGCGCCGTTTTGTCCGGTTGTCGGGCAGTTTCGTTACCCTGGCCGTGCTGGTGATGGGAGGGATGTACGTTTACGAAAACCAGCACCTCCGCGAACTGCAAAGCCGTTATGCGCAGCTCCGGCAGCAGACAGAGGTGCTGGCACCCAGTCTGGCAGCTGTGGCAGAGCAGCAAGCGTTGTCGGAGTTGTACCACAAAAGGCTGCGTCAGTTTTCTGACTGGCATCATGCCCGGTTTCCGTTGATCCATCTGTTGAATGCGCTGCCGGATGTCTTTCCCGAAGCGGTTCAGTTGGAAGCGCTGAGTCTTCGTCAGGCGCAAGTCAGTCTGCGCGGGCTGACACAGGATGCATCCGCTTTGTCACTGTTGCTGGCACGGACAGGCAGCGCGGACTGGCTTCGTCACGGTCAGCTGCATTCCGTCGACAGGGTTGCGCAGCCTTTACCACGACATGTGCCGTCAGGAAGTCAGCGATTCACATTCACCCTGACACTGGCCCCGGTACATTCGGAGGCGGCCTATGACTGACTGGCGTGATCTGACGCTGGAAACTCTGCCGGACTGGCCCTTGCGGTATCAGCTGGTTGTCTGCCTGCTGGTCATGGTGGCAGTTGTGATCGCGGGGAAATGGTGGTTGCTGTCTCCGTTACAGGCTCAACAGTTGCAGTTGAGTGCTCAGGAAAGCGCGCTCAGGAGCCAGATACGCCATCAGCAAACCATCGCCGGGAGCCTGCCACAGTTGCAGGTTCAGACACAGCAGCTGCAGACCGATTACCGGCACCAGGCGATGCGCCTGCCCGGACCGGCAGCATGGACGACAGTGCTGGGGGATATTGAGCTTGAAAGCAGACGGTCTGGCGTCCGGTTGCACGGGCTGAACTGGCAACAAAATCAGCAGTATGACTGGTATGCCATGCAGCCGGTGCAGTTCGAGCTGAGCGGCAGTTATGCCGCTGTCGGACAGTTTTTCGCGCAGATGGCAGCCAAATCCTGGCTGCTGATCATGGACGAGTTAGAGATACAGCCGGATGAACAAGTGCCGGGCGAGCTCAGGGTACAGGGCACCGCTCAGTTGTACCGGGCGGCGGAAGAGGTTCAGCCGGAAAATAGCGTTCCGGACAGTGAAGGTGCAGCAGGAGATAGGCGATGACCGCACGAAAATGCATCTTGTTTATCGTGGCGTTCACGGCTGTGATTTTGCTGACCCTCAGTGCCCCGTCGTCTGCGATTCATTTTCAGGAAGCTCCGGTGTTTTCGGCCCGTCCTGTGCGACAGCTGTTTGTGACGCCCAGTCCGGAAAGCCTGACAACTGAAGCTGTTGCTTGCTCGGAGCAATTTTCCGGCACTGCGGAGATGAAGGGGTTTCGGATGATCGGCAGTTTACGAGACCGTATGGGGCTGTGGGCGGTGCTCAGCGATCCCTCCGGCCGTCTGTACCGGGTGGCGGAGGGGCAGGTTTTTGGCCGCACGGGCAGGATCGCGGAGGTGACACTGGCTCACACCGTGATCGAATGGCCGGGCGATGCACATTGTGCCGGAAACATCATCCTTCAGTTAACGGACGGAGAGTCTTAACGGTAGCTTCATCCTTTCTCCTATCAGCTCTATCAATCAGGAAGATTTACACATTATGCATCACCTCTGCATTCTATTGGCTCTGTTTTGGTGTCTGTCGGCCGGGGCGCTGGCGACTCCGCTTCAATCGGCGGATTTAGACGACCAAGAAAATACGATCTCACTCAACTTCCAGGATGTGCCTGTGCGCCAGCTGCTGCAGATGATGGCAGATCACCGGCAGGATAATCTGGTCATTTCCGATGCGGTGCAGGGCAATATCACCCTGCACCTGACCGATGTTCCCTGGTCACAGGCGATGGACAGTATTCTGACCCTGAAAGGGTTGGCCTACAGGCGGCAGGGGAACGTGATGATGGTCGCGCCCAGAGCTGAGCTGGCTGGCGGAACTGCTGGTCAGGCAGAGTCTCAGACATCACTGAAGACCCGGGTGATCCCGATTCGCTATGCCAAGGCGACGGAGCTGGCAGCGTTGCTGTCCGGTTCAGAAGGTCAGCCCAGTTTGCTCTCCGCGCAAGGTGCTTTGCATGTGGACGACAGAACCAATGCGCTGATTGTGAAAGATGTCGCGGAGAGCCTGGAAAGTCTGCTGCTGATTATTGACCGATTGGATCAGCCGGTCCGGCAGGTGCAGATTGAAGCCCGGATTGTCAGTATGAACGAGAAAGATACGGCCGATCTCGGCGTACGCTGGGGGATGCTTGAAAATAACGGCAGCGTGACTGTCGGCGGCTCAATTGACAGTAATCTGGCAGCACTGAACAGCGACGGGACACCAGATCTGAACGACTTTCTGAACGTTAATCTTGGTGCGCAGCACGGCGCCGCCCGAATTGCGTTTCAGGTTGCCCGGCTGGGGGATCAATTGCTGGATTTAGAGCTGTCTGCACTGCAGGCCGAAGAGAAAGCTGAAATTATTTCCAGCCCGCGTTTGGTCACTACCAATAAGAAAATGGCCTATATTGAGCAGGGGACTGAGATCCCCTACCTGGAGGCAGCTTCCAGCGGTGCCGTCTCGGTCTCATTCAAGAAAGCAGTGCTGAGCCTGATGGTGACCCCGCAGATTACACCGGACGATAAGCTGATTCTGGATTTGGAAGTCACCCAGAACAAACCGGGAGAAACCGTGAACACGGGGACGGGTCAGGTGGTGGCCATTGATACACAGCGGATTGGGACGCAGGTGCTGGTGGACCACGGTGAAACTATTGTTCTGGGTGGCATTTTTCAGCATCAGTCCAGTCAGTCGGTCCGCAAAGTCCCTTTGCTGGGGGATATGCCGTTGCTGGGCCGTCTGTTCCGGCAGACTCTGGAGCGGGAGGGCAGGCGCGAGTTACTCATTTTTGTGACGCCGAAAATCCTGCGTTAGTCAGGCAGGATGCCGTTGCCGGGGCGATCCCGGAACAGAGATAACGGCCTTGGGGACGACTGGCTATTGCCAAACAGCTGTCAGTCCTGAGATAATTTTCGGTCTTATCACGATTGAAATGTGAGGAAGTTGGCGCCTCGGGCTTGTAAATCAAAAGCCTGTGGGCGGTTTTGTCTATTTTTTAACCGCGCGTATATTTGCTAAACATGGCTGAAAAACGAAATATTTTCTTGGTAGGCCCAATGGGAGCCGGTAAAAGCACCATTGGCAGACACCTTGCACAGCAGTTACATATGGAGTTTCTGGACTCAGATTCTGTGATCGAAGAACGGACTGGTGCTGATATCAGCTGGGTCTTCGATGTAGAAGGCGAGGCGGGATTCCGTGCCCGTGAAGAAGCGGTCATCGATGATCTCACCCAGGAGCAGGGTATTGTGCTGGCGACCGGGGGTGGCTCGGTGAAAAGCAAAGAGAGCCGTAACCGTCTTTCTGCTCGCGGTATCGTGGTATATCTGGAAACCACCATTGAGAAACAGCTGGCACGTACTCAGCGCGACAAGAAGCGCCCGCTGCTGCAGACGGACAACCCCCGCGAAGTACTGGAAGCGCTTGCAGAAGAGCGTAATCCATTGTATGAAGAGGTGGCAGACTACGTCGTGCGTACCGACGACCAGAGTGCAAAGGTCGTTGCCAATCAAATTATCAAAATGCTGGAAGAGCGTTAACTACGGGGACACAGAGAGCCATGGAGCGGATTACAGTTAATCTGGGTGAGAGAAGTTACGAGATTTCAATTGGCACCGGATTACTGTCCAGTCCGGATTACTTTTCCTCTGTGGCCGGTCGCCGGGTTGTGATCATCAGCAACGATACGGTTGCCCCGCTTTATGCCAGTACATTGCAGGCCACGCTTCGCCCGTTAGCGAAAGATGTGGCCCTGCTCAACCTGCCGGATGGCGAGCAGTACAAAACCCTCGATACTTTCAACCAGATTATGACCTTCCTGCTGGAAGGCAGTTATGGCCGTGACGTGGTGCTGGTGGCACTGGGTGGCGGTGTCATTGGCGATGTGGTCGGTTTTGCTGCGGCCAGCTTCCAGCGTGGTGTGGACTTTATTCAGGTGCCGACCACGCTGCTGGCACAGGTTGACTCTTCCGTCGGCGGCAAAACAGCCGTGAATCACCCGCTGGGCAAGAATATGATTGGTGCCTTTTACCAGCCGCAGGCGGTCGTGATTGATACTGATTGTCTGAAAAGTCTGCCGGCACGTGAGTTCGCTGCAGGCATGGCTGAGGTGATTAAATACGGGATTATCGCTGATCAGGATTTCTTCATCTGGCTGGAGCAGAATATTGCTCAGCTGCGTGCGCTGGACTCTGTGGCGCTGGGTCAGGCGATTGCCCGATGCTGTCAAATTAAGGCCGATGTGGTTGCCGCGGACGAGAAAGAGTCAGGTGTACGCGCGCTGCTGAATCTGGGTCACACTTTTGGTCATGCGATTGAAGCTGAGATGGGGTATGGTAATTGGCTTCACGGTGAAGCTGTGGCTGCCGGTACAGTTCAGGCAGCCCGGACAGCATGTCTGTTAGGCTTGCTGACTTCAGCACAAGCGGAAAAAATCCGTGCGCTGCTGGAACAGGCCGACTTGCCTGTACTGGCACCGGAAACCATGAACTTTGACCACTATATCAAACACATGATGCGGGATAAGAAAGTGTTGTCAGGCAAGCTCAGACTGGTACTGCCCACCGGTATAGGTCAGGCAGAAGTTGTCTCTGATGTGCCTCATGACATCCTGCGTCAGGTGATTGAACCCTGATGTTGTAATGATTGCATGACGATAGCCGCTTCTCTGACATCCCTGGATCTGGACAGCCAGATCCATCTTCTTTCCCGGGTGCAGTTCCTGACCCGATTCGGTTCTCATTTAATTCAAATCAGCGGCGACGCGGGAGCCGGTAAAACCTGGCTGGCTCAGCGTTATCTGGAGCAGTGGGCCGACGCTGACGGCAGTCAGGCCCGGCAGGCATTGCTGATGTGTCACCCGGCACAGCATGATAGCCAGCACAGAAGTATTCTGCTGAACCAGTTGATCCCGAAGGCGGTGTTCAACGACAGCGATCCTTTGCATCAATCACTGGAACGCCTGCTTGAGGGCAAGCCGGCTGAGTTATTGCTGGTCATTGATGATGCCCATTTGCTCAGCCCGGCCCTGATCGGCGAACTGTGGGCATTGGTGATGAAAGCCCAGCAGGCTTCAGGCTGGCAGGTCAATGTACTACTCTTTAGTCAGACGGGTCAGTTAACCAAAGCATTACGTCAGGTTTCCCATGGTCAGGGGCAGTCGCCGCTGGAGCTTGAAATCCCGTCGTTGTCTGAACCTGAAGTCCAGACGTTTATGGAACTGGTGCTGGCCAGCCATTCCCTGGATGCGAACCAGCGGCGTGCGCTGAAAGCACAGGCGGCCGAGGTTGCGCCAACGCCTGGAGCACTGATGACACTGGATCACTCGGAGGTCGCAAAAATGGCATCATCATCGTCACGCACTTTTTCCCCCATGTCGTTGTTGCTGCTCCTGGTCGTGCTGATCGGGGCTGGGATAGTGTTCTGGTTCCTGCCTTCTGACGATGCGAAGGCACCTCCGCGATCAGAGGCTGAACGCAGTGAGGTTTCCCCCGCGCTGGATGAAACGCTGGCACAGTCTGATAATGAACAGCTTGTTGCCGAGACATTGCCTGAAACTGTGCCGGAAACTACGGTGACCCTTGAGGAGCCGAAGATGACGACGGAGCCGGAAACGACAACTGACCCGGCGGTGGCTGAGGTGCGTGCACCAGCAACGGAAAATACGGATGCCCTACCGGCACCAGTTCAACTGGAAGGGCTGACCGTCGGTCGTTCGAATGAGACGACCAAGCGGGTCGTCGTGCCGTCAGATGTCGTGGATGCCATGATCACGGAGCAGGAAACAGGGGGCTCCGGTGAACTGGCGATTGCATCTCAGAGCGATTTGAAAGCTGCCATCAATGAAGTACTGGCGACGGATCAGCACAGTCGCACGGCAGAGAATTCAGAAGGAAACACCGGGGCAGCGGCCTCAGACGTTTCAGCGGCACCTGAAGGACAGTCTTCAGAGCCGTCAGCCAGCCCGGCCTCATTGGCTGGTTTGCAGGCAGTGATGGCTGAAGATATGGACAAGCTGAAAGCCGTCAACAGCCGCCACTATGCCTTGCAGCTGGCGGCGATGCATTCGCTGGAGGCGACGCGCAGTTTCCTCGATGAGTACGGCGTGAAAGAAATGGCCCGGGTCTACCAGACCCAACGTCAGGGCGTGCGCTGGTATATTGTGGTGACGGGGAATTACGCCAGCGTTGCTGCAGCCCGCCGAGCACAGGCTCAATTGTCGGATAAAGTTCAGTCGGTTCAGCCGTGGGTGAAATCCTATACTCAAATCCATCGTGAGATAGAACGGGCACAGTAGTTGATATTGCTGGCAATGTTGGTGATTCCGCGCGCCGGGGGAGAATTGCCCCTAGGGGTAAACTGAGAAATAGGTTACAATCCGCCACCTTTGTAAACACAGTCGCTATGGGTGGTAGGTTAACCGAATGAAAAAGCAGCGTGCCTTTCTGAAATGGGCCGGAGGGAAGTTTTCTCTGGTCGAGGATATCAGACGACATCTGCCACCTGCGCGTAAACTGGTTGAGCCTTTTGTCGGGGCGGGTTCTGTGTTTCTTAACACGGATTACGACGATTATCTGCTGGCAGATATCAACCCGGATCTGATCAATCTGTACAATGTGGTGAAAACTGAACCCGAGCGTTATATCAAGGATGCGCAAGGTTTTTTCACCCCGGAATACAATCAGAAAGGCGCTTATCTGGCAATCCGGGAAGCTTTTAACAAGACTCAGGATCCTTACCAGCGCTCACTGTATTTTCTCTACCTGAACCGTCATGGCTTCAACGGTCTTTGCCGCTATAACAAAAAAGGCGGGTTCAATGTGCCGTTCGGCTCTTACAAGAAGCCATATTTCCCTGAAGCAGAGATGTACTTTTTTGCGGAAAAAGCCAAAAAAGCGACCTTCATCTGCGAAGGGTACCACCATACTTTTTCCCGGGCTCGTAAAGGCAGCGTGATTTATTGCGATCCTCCTTATGCGCCTTTGTCGACAACGGCTAATTTTACCTCTTATGCCGGGAACGGATTCAGTCTGGATGATCAGGCAGCCTTGGCAGATGTGGCTGAAAGTACGGCAACCCAGCGCGGTATTCCGGTGCTGATTTCCAATCACGACACCACACTGACCCGCCGCCTGTACCACGGCGCGGATTTGTCTGTGGTGAAAGTGAAACGGACGATCAGCCGCAACGGCAGCGGCCGGAATAAAGTCGACGAGCTGCTGGCGCTATTTACCCCGCCACAAACTGACTAATCCCAACCAGAACGGCCACAAAAATCACGATGACCACCAGGCCTGCCAGGATAAAAGGCAGGGCACTGGGCTGGTTGAAATCCTGACGCCGGTTGTGATCGGATTGCACACCGAGCATGGCGGCAGCCACACTGCGAAAGACATTGTTTTTTTTTGCCGGAGGTGTCTGAGTCATGATTCTGTCCCTGTCAGTGAAACCTGCGCCTCAAGTACTCTCCTAATAGCATAGCCGGGCTGGCCAATTCCACGAGCTGACTTGGCTGAAATCGGTAAGACATCACGGTTCAGATCGGGTAGAATTTTGCCCAGTATCCGCCCCGGTGATATCCGGGGAATCAATTTGAGTACAGAGGCTGAACATGACGGATTTTCTGATCGCTCCCTCCATTTTGTCTGCCGATTTTGCCCGTTTGGGTGAAGACGTTGAAAAGGTGCTGGCTGCAGGTGCAGACGTTATCCACTTTGATGTGATGGATAACCATTACGTACCGAATCTCACCTTTGGTGCGCCCATTTGTAAAGCGCTGCGTGACTATGGCATTACCGCACCCATTGATGTGCATCTGATGGTGAAGCCGGTGGATCGCATCATTCCTGACTTTGCCAAAGCCGGCGCGACCATGATTACAATTCATGCCGAGGCGACAGAGCATCTGGATCGCAGCCTGCAGCTGATTAAAGAACATGGCTGTCAGGCGGGTGTGGTCTTTAACCCGGCAACGCCGCTGCATTACCTGGATCATGTGATGGACAAACTGGACATGATTCTGCTGATGTCGGTGAACCCGGGTTTTGGCGGACAGTCATTTATTCCGCATACCCTGGAAAAACTGCGTCAGGTGCGCGAGCGTATTCAGGCGTCGGGGCGTGAGATCCGGCTGGAAATTGATGGCGGCGTGAAAGTCGACAATATCCGTGAAATTGCCGAAGCCGGGGCAGACATGTTCGTGGCCGGTTCTGCGATTTTTGGTCAGCCTGACTACAAAGCCGTGATTGATGAGATGCGTGCTGAACTGGCGAAGGTGCAGCGCGGATGAAGATTGACGGTATTCAGTTTATTGCGTTCGATCTGGACGGCACGTTGCTCGACAGTGTGCCGGATCTGGCTGATGCTGCGGATAAAACCATGCAGGCCTTGGGCCTGCCGGGTGTGACGGAAGCACAAACCCAGACCTGGATTGGTAACGGTGCAGAAATTCTGATTGGCCGTGCGCTGAGCCAGAGCATCGATCTCGATCCGACGCTGGACCCGGCGCTGCATCAGCAGGCGCTGGTCCTGTTTAATCGTTTTTATGCCGAAGGCGGCCATAAAATGACGGTGCTGTATGATGGCGTGAAGCACACGCTGGAGACGCTGCATCAGGCCGGGATCCCGATGGCCATTGTCACCAACAAACCGTCTCAGTTTGTCCCGCATATCCTTGAAGAATATGGCATTGCCCAATATTTTGTCGATGTAATCGGCGGCGATACTTTCCCGAAGAAAAAGCCGGATCCGTACGCACTGCACTGGCTGATGGAAAAACATTGCCTGAGTTGCAGTGAGATGTTGATGGTCGGCGACTCCCGCAACGATATTCTGGCAGCCCAGGCGGCCTCGTGCTATGTTGTCGGCCTGACTTACGGCTACAACTATGGTCTGCCAATCAGCGACAGCAACCCGGACCGGGTACTGAATCAGTTCAGTCAGCTGCTGGATGTTGTGAGCATCGCCTGACAGCCGTTCCGCATATAATTTTGGTCTCTTAGTGTTTTCAGGTAGCGGCATGGCGTCGCTGCCGGATATGTTTAGGAAAAACAGGAATATCCCATCATGAGTAAACCCATTGTATTTAGTGGCGTACAGCCTTCCGGTGAGTTAAGTATTGGTAACTACATGGGTGCGCTGCGTCAGTGGGAGCAAATGCAGGATGATTATAACTGCCACTACTGTGTGGTAGACCTGCATGCAATTACCGTTCGACAGGATCCGACAGAGCTGCGCGAAGCAACCCTGGATGCGCTGGCACTGTGTCTGGCTGTTGGCGTCAGCCCTGAAAAGAGCACGCTCTTCGTTCAGTCTCATGCACCGGAGCATGCTCAGCTGGCCTGGGTTCTGAACTGCTATACCCAGATGGGTGAACTGAACCGGATGACTCAGTTTAAGGACAAGTCTCAGCGTCATTCTGAAAACATCAACGCCGGTCTGTTTTCTTATCCGGTCCTGATGGCGGCGGATATTTTGCTGTACGGTGCGCATCAGGTGCCGGTCGGCAACGATCAGAAGCAGCACCTGGAACTGGCCCGCGACATCGCGATCCGTTTCAACAACCTGTACGGCGATACGTTTGTGGTGCCTGAACCTTATATCCCGCCGGTGGGTGCCCGGGTGATGAGCCTGCAGGATCCGCTGAAGAAAATGTCCAAGTCGGACGATAACCGCAATAACGTGATTGGTTTGCTGGAAGATCCGAAAATCATCACCAAGAAGATCAAACGTGCGGTGACTGACTCGGAAGAGCCGCCGCGTGTGCTGTTTGATGTGGACAATAAGCCGGGTGTTTCGAACCTGATGGGGATCCTGTCTGGTGTAACCGGGAAGAGCTTTGCTGACATTGAAGCCGAATACACCGGTAAGATGTACGGTCACCTGAAGAAAGATACGGCGGAAGCCGTTGTTGCGATGCTGGAACCTCTGCAGGCGCGTTACAAAGCATACCGCGAAGACCGCGCTTTCCTGGATCAGGTGATGAAGACCGGTGCAGAGAAAGCATCGGCTCATGCCGCTCAGGTTCTGAAGAAGGTGTTCGAAGCCGTCGGCTTTGTCGGCCGTCCTTAATCGTCCATTTTATTTCAGCGAACAGATGTAAGCAGAAGGCAGTGCCTTCTGCTTTTTTTATGTCCATTCCCCGTCAACTTCATGCATTTCTTGTGAGAGAGCGATCACTAAAACAGAGATTCTGAGTGCATATCAGGCTTATTTGTAATCATTGTCACATTCATGAGATGTATCTCTGTTAAATAATGCATTCCTTTTTAGATATATCTCTCAATAAATGTAAAGGATTGCAGACATGTTGCGAACCCAACTTTTGCCTCTGGTCGCTGCGATGGGCCTGATCCCGGCGCACGCCATGGCAGACACTTTTAGCTGTGATACGCAAACCCTGACCCCGATCTATGACATTCAGGGCGACGGCCTGAAAAGTCCGATGGTTCCGGACGGCCAGTACACCAGTAATGAAGCGTACTATGTCCGGGGTGTGGTCACTGCCACGACCAAGAGCCTCTATAAGGGCTTTTTCCTGCAGGATGCCGAGGGTGATGGCAACCCGGACACCTCTGACGGTATCTTTGTTTACACCGGCAACAAGGTCGCAGCCGACGTTGAGCCGGGTATGACGGTTTGTCTGAAAGCTAAGGTTAAAGAACATTATGACCTGACCCAACTTCTGGCGGAGCAGGGAAATATCGTCGTGGAAGGGCAGGCGGCACAGCCTGCACCGGTTGCGATCAGCCTGAAAGCCGATGAAGACCTGGCGGATGCGATGGAGCGCTACGAAGGCATGCAGGTTCGCCTGAATGCAGACAGCGCCCTGAAAGTCACCCGTAACTTTGGCTTTGACTACGACTCCTACCGCAACAACATGGTGCTGTCGCACGGCGCACCGCTGGTGAAACCGACCCAGCTCCATCCTGCCGGCAGTGAGGCTGCCAGGGCACTGGCCGCGCAGAACAGCCGGAACCAGCTGTTCATTGATACCGACGCCAAGGCACCTAACGGTGTGATTCCTTACTTTCCGGGTCTGGATGCCGAGCAGGGCTACATCCGCGTCGGAGATACGGTTGTGAATCTGGAAGGTGTGATTGGTTACAGCTATGGTGAATACCGCCTGTTGCCAACCAACACGGTTTCAGCGGCAGATTTTATTCATGCGGATGACCGCACCACGGCACCTCAGGACGTTCCTGAGTCTCAGCTGAAAGTTGCCAGTTTCAACGTACTGAACTTCTTTACCAGTGACAGCGATATCGGCGGCGCGCTGAATGCGATGTGTAAAGACCAGGCCGATGCAGACTCAGAGAAAGGCTGTAACCGTGGTGCGAAAACCCTGGATGATTTCCAGCTGCAGCGCACCAAGATCGTGAATGCGCTGACGGCCATGAATGCGGATATCGTCGGCATCATGGAAATGGAAAACAACGGTTTCGGCAGCGACAGCGCTCTGGCGAATCTGGTGTCGACTCTGAACGAGCAGTTCACGGATCCGGCGGATCACTACAGCTACATCACCATTCAGGAAGCCGATCTGAACAAAGGCCAGTTCTTTGGCTCAGATGCCATTATGGTGGCGATGATTTACCGTCCGGCGAAGGTAGAACCTGCTAAAGCCGCTGAGGTGATCCGCATGCCGGAACAGCATCTGGCCGGTACCAGTCCGAAGGGTGAGGAAAAGCAACTGGACAAGTACCAGCGTGACAGCCTGATGCAGGCGTTCGTGCTGAAAGGGATTCCGGGCGCCAAACCGCTGACGGTGGTTGTGAACCACCTGAAATCCAAAGGCTCGGGCTGCTATGAAGACTGGGTGAGCGGTGAGTTTGACAGCGATCCGGCAGATATGCAGGGCCACTGTAATGCCTTCCGTGTGTCTGCGGCGATGGTGCTGTCTGACGCGCTGAAAGATGTTGAGGGCGACCTGCTGGTTCTGGGTGACATGAACGCCTACGCCAAAGAAGATCCAATCCGTGTGCTGACGGACTACGATCCGGCTGCGGCGGAGCGTAAGATCATGTCGGCGTCCGGCACCTCTGTTGCCGGGAAAGTCCTGCATGAGCAAGGTGTTGAAGCCGGAAAAGGTGCCGGTCTGGTGAATCTGGCCACCAAAGGTCATGACCAACTGGCTTATTCCTACAGCTACGACGGCGAGCTGGGCAGCCTGGACCATGCGCTGGCGAGTGCATCTCTGGCTGACAAAGTCGTGGATATTGAAGAGTGGCACATCAACTCCGTTGAAAGCACCCTGTTTGAGTACTCAGGCAAGTACTCCGGCAATCTGGCCAAATCAGAAGGACCGTACTCCGCGTCTGACCATGATCCTGTGGTGGTGAGCCTGCGTTATCCGCAGCCGGGGAACCGTGGTTTCCAGCTGACATTCAAGAACAAGAGTTTCCACCCGGTGTATCCGGTGTTCAACCACTGGTACTGGGACAGCACGCAGTTCTGGCTGATGCCGGGTCAGCAGCGCCGTTATCGTGAAGATAACCTGTTCCTGAATCACGTGGGCATTCGTGCCGGTGATGCCGTGAATCTGAGCGTGCTTGCTTACGGGGTCTTTGAAATCCCTTGTACTTATGCGCCGCTGCGTCTGACCGGTCGTCTGAAGGCGGTTTATAACGGCGAATCTTGCCGGATGAAACATTAATCCCATCCGTCTCTGAAGTAAATAAGGCAGGCAGGAGGGAATCCTGCTTGCCTTTCTCTCTCCCTGTTGCAAAATAGGGCGCCGATTTTCTCAGGGCAGGGATACTTATGCTGTTGATCATTGATAATTACGACTCTTTTACCTACAACCTTTACCAGTACTTCTGCGAACTGGGGGCCGAGGTTCAGGTGGTCCGTCATGATGAAATTGATCTGGCCGGTATTGAAGCCCTGTCTCCAACCCATCTGGTGATTTCTCCCGGCCCGTGTACACCGGATGATGCCGGTATCTCTCTGGCTGCCATTGAATACTTTGCCGGAAAACTGCCGATTCTGGGCGTTTGTCTGGGCCATCAGGCAATGGCGCAGGTTTTTGGTGCCAAAGTCGTGCGCGCCCGTCAGGTCATGCACGGAAAAACCTCACCCGTAGCGCACAACAATCACAGTGTCTTTGCCGGGCTGAACAACCCGCTGACGGTTACCCGTTATCACTCGCTGGTGGTGAAGGCCGAGACCCTGCCGGACTGCTTTGAAGTGACGGCCTGGACCGAACGCGACGGCGAGCCGGATGAGATCATGGGAATTGCTCACAAAACCCTGCCGCTGGAAGGGGTGCAGTTCCACCCGGAAAGTATTCTCACAGAGCAGGGTCACCAGTTGCTGGCTAACTTCCTGCGTCGCTGAAATTCATCTCTGATTTTCGGGTCAATTAAGGGCTCAGGCCTTGTCAAACGGGGCCTGGCTAATGACCCATTAGCCTTTCTTATGCCTGTTTTTGGCCGTTTTTCGCGGTCTCACAAGCGCGATCTGTATCACTTTTCTTAACATTGACCTAAATTTTTTCATCATTGCCAGGCCGCAATCTTATGCAGTTGGCCAAATCCTGTACAGGGGCATTGATTCCTGCGGGGAAAAACACCTTTCCTCAAAATCGGCTTAATAAGTTTTCCGACTTCACGCATAAATATGTATCCGTAGCGGGGATCTTTGGCCATTGTGCCTCAGGAAAAAACATTTTCTGCTATTGGAATCGGTTAAAATTATGTAAATACTATGCGCAAAGCGATATACACAGAAGGAAAGTATGATGGCGACGGAACAAAAAGTAGGACGTCAAACCTTTGATGAGGTCATGGTACCTTGTTATGCCCCAATGCAAATCATCCCGGTGAAAGGGAAAGGTGCCCGTGTGTGGGACCAGGATGATCGTGAGTACATCGATTTCGCCGGTGGTATCGCGGTGAGCTGCTTGGGCCATTGCCATCCGGCTATGGTATCAGCGCTGAAAGAGCAGTCTGAGAAGATTTGGCACCTGAGTAACGTCATGACCAATGAGCCGGCACTGCGTCTGGCGAAAAAACTGACTGAAGTCAGCTTTGCTGAAAAAGTATTCTTTGCGAACTCCGGTGCAGAAGCGAACGAAGCTGCACTGAAACTGGCGCGTCGTTACGCGGCAGACAAATTCGGTCCTGAAAAAGACGAAATCATTGCCTTCAAACAAGGCTTCCACGGCCGTACGTTCTTCACCGTGACTGTCGGTGGTCAGGCGGCATACTCTGACGGCTTTGGTCCTAAGCCTCAGTCTGTCACTCACCTGCCTTACAACGATCTGGAATCGCTGGCTGCGCACATCTCTGACCGCACTTGTGCTGTCATGATGGAGCCGCTGCAGGGCGAAGGCGGTATCGTTTCTCCAACGAATGAATTCATTCAGGGCGTTCGCGAGCTGTGTGATAAGCACAACGCGCTGCTGATCTTTGATGAAGTTCAGACGGGTAACGGTCGTACCGGTGAGTTCTACGCGTATCAGGGTCTGGGCGTTACGCCAGATATCCTGAGTACGGCGAAGTCTCTGGGCGGTGGTTTCCCGATTGGTGCCATGCTGACGACCACTGAACTGGCACAGCACCTGAAAATTGGTACACACGGTTCAACTTACGGCGGTAACCCGCTGGCATGTGCAGTAGCAGAAGCTGTGGTTGAAGAAGTGACCAAACCAGAAGTCCTGGCTGGCGTGAAAGAGCGTGAGCAGTGGTTCCGTGACGGCATTGAGAAAATCAATGCGCAATACCCAATCTTCTCTGAAGTGCGTGGTAAAGGTCTGCTGCTGGGTGCAGCGCTGAACGAAGACTGGCAGGGCCGTGCACGTGACGTGCTGCTGGCTGCCGGTGAAGAAGGCCTGATGGTTCTGGTTGCAGGCACCAACGTTGTGCGTTTCACACCATCACTGGTGATTGAGAAAGCCGATGTTGAAGAAGGGATGGCGCGTCTGGAACGTGCAATCGCGAAGCTTTACAACAAATAAGATGTATCAGGGCCGGTTGGATTGCCGGCCCTGCTTAACTGCCCCGGAAATACCGGGGCTGTTTTTAGAAGAGAAAGACAGATTTACAGTTAGCAACCTGTGTTGCTACCTGCATCAGGAGGGAGTTCGATGCTGGTTATACGTCCCATTACAAAAGCTGATTTACCTGCACTGATGACGTGCGCCGAAGAATCAGGCCACGGTTTCACATCACTGCCGGTCAATGAGGAGATCCTCAGTAAGCGGATCGCTCATTCAGTCGAAAGCTTTCATAAAGACGTGACTGAACCTGGCCCGGAAGGCTACCTCATGGTGGCGGAAGACACTGAGACAGGTGAAATCGCCGGTACCACAGCCCTGGAAGCGGCCGTCGGTCTGGACAACCCGTTCTATACTTATCACCTCAGCACACTGGTCCATAACTCACCACATCTGGACGTGCACAAAGTGCTGAAGGTTCTGACATTTGGTAATGATTACACCGGTGTGAGTGAGCTGTGCACCCTGTTCCTGCGTCCGCAGTGGCGTCAGGGGCTGAATGGCAGACTGCTGTCCAAGTGCCGTTTCCTCATGCTGGCTGAGCACCGCCAGCGCTTTGCAGACACTGTGATTGCAGAAATGCGTGGCGTGTCCGATGAAAATGGCAACTCTCCGTTCTGGGAGTGGCTCAAAGAGCACTTTTTCTCCATTGAGTTTACGGAAGCAGACTACCTGACCGGGATTGGCCGGAAGGAGTTCATTGCAGATCTGATGCCGAAACTGCCGATTTACGTCAACCTGCTGAGCAAAGAAGCGCAGGCGGTGATCGGTCAGGTGCACGACAACACCCGTCCGGCACTGAAGCTGCTGGAAGCGGAAGGCTTCGTCAACCGTGGCTATGTGGATCTCTTTGATGCCGGCCCAACGGTTGAGTGCGATCTGCGCCATATCGAATCTGTCCGTGCATCTCAGCGTTGTACGGTCGAAATTGGTGAGCACCACAGCTCTCATAACTACATCATCAGTAATACCAGTTTTGCCGGATTCCGTGCCACGGTCGGTAAAGTTGCACTGGATGGTGAACGTAATCTGGCCATTATTTCTCCGGAAATGGCCAAGGTGTTAGAAGTGAAAAACGGGGATCAGGTTCGCCTGATCGCCCAATAACTAGGGTGGAATACAAGATGACACAATGGATTGCAGGTAACTGGCAAGCCGGTCAGGGTGACGCGATGCAGTCGCTGAACCCATTCAGTGGTGAAGTGATCTGGGAAGGCAAGAGCGCAACCGCAGAGCAGGTTGAGCAGGCTGTTGCCAGCGCCCGTGAGGCTCTGACCAGCTGGCGCAAAACCAGCCTGGCTGAGCGTCAGGCCATTGTTGAGCGCTTTGCTGCCCTGGTCAAGGACAACAGCGAGCTCATTGCCCGCACGATCTCGGAAGAGACCGGTAAACCTCTGTGGGAAACCCGCACTGAAGCCGGTGCCATGGTTGGCAAGATTGCGATTTCTGTCCGTGCATATAACGAGCGGACCGGCGAGCGTGAAAAAGACGTGGCTGGTACCAAAGCCGTGCTGCGTCACCGTCCGCTGGGCGTGATGGCTGTTTTCGGTCCATACAACTTCCCGGGACACCTGCCGAACGGTCACATCGTTCCTGCACTGCTGGCCGGGAACACCGTCGTCTTCAAGCCGTCTGATCTGACGCCGAAAGTTGCGGAAGAAACGATCAAGCTGTGGGAACAGGCGGGTCTGCCTGCTGGTGTGATCAACCTGGTTCAGGGCGCACGTGCCACTGGTGAAGCGCTGGCACAATCTGCCGGTATCGATGGTCTGCTGTTCACCGGCAGTGCGAACACCGGACACATTCTGCATCGCCAGTTTGCCGGTCAGCCTGGCAAGATGCTGGCACTGGAAATGGGCGGGAACAACCCGATGGTGATCTCCAAAGCTTACGGCGATCTGAAATCGACGGTTTACACCATCATCCAGTCGGCGTTTATCAGTGCCGGTCAGCGTTGTACCTGTGCCCGTCGCCTGTATGTACCTGAAGGTGCTGAAGGGGATGCGCTGATTGCTGAACTGATTGCGGCAACCAAGGCCATCAAAGTTGACGGTCCGTTTGCTGAGCCACAGCCGTTTATGGGGCCGCAAATCTCTGTGGTCGCGGCTGATAACATTATTGCCGCGCAGGAACGTCTGCTGAGCATGGGTGGTGAAGCGCTGCTGAAAGCTGAGCGTGGTCAGGGCGCCATCGTGACTCCGGGTATTGTTGAAGTGAGCAAGATTGCCGAGCTGCCGGACGAAGAATATTTTGGTCCGTTGCTGCAGGTGGCTCGTTATCAGGAGCTGCCTCAGGCTGTTGAAATGGCAAATGACACCCGCTACGGCCTGTCTGCCGGTCTGGTTTCGACTGACGACAGCGAGTGGCAGTACTTTATCGATCATATTCGCGCCGGTGTTGTGAACCGCAACCGTCAGCTGACGGGTGCCAGCGGTGATGCACCGTTCGGTGGTCCGGGTGCGTCCGGTAACCTGCGCCCAAGCGCTTACTACGCCGCGGACTACTGTGCGTATCCAATGGCATCCATGGAAGGAGAGGCAACCGAACTGCCTGCTCAGCTGTCTCCGGGGATCCAACTGTAACTATTGCTTAACCCGTATTGACGAGGGAACCGCAACATGGAAAGAGTGGAAAAACTGTTTGATGCCCTTTGGCAGGACTACACAACCCGTCTTTGCCCTTCGGCCGCTCAGGTGCACGATCTGCTGACAGAGGAAGAGCCTTTGCTGAACGATCACATTGCCCTGCGTACGTTCAATCTGCCGGGTGTGAGCCTGGATGTGCTGGCTGCACCATTCATTGCGATTGGTTATAAGCCGTGCGGAACGTATCATTTCGAGCAGAAGAAACTGTATGCGGAGCACTTTGAGCATCCGAACCCGGCTGCACCGAAAGTCTTTATCAGTGAACTGCTGGTCGGACAGTGCTCGGCGGATCTGCAAAATACCGTGCGTGAGCTGGTGAAGCAGATTCCTGAAGGCGCAATGAAGGATGGTGCTTTCCTGTACGGTGGCCGTTTATGGGATCTCGATTACGCGACCTATGAGAAGCTGGCCGAGGAAAGTGAGTACGCGGGTTGGGTTGCTGCCCACGGTTATGGTGCGAACCATTTTACTGTCAGCGTAAATCAGCTGGAGCAGTTTGCGGAAGTTGCAGAGGTGAACAGCCTGCTGCGCCACAACGGCTTCACCATCAATGAATCGGGTGGTGAAGTGAAAGGTAGTCCGGAAGTGCTGCTGGAGCAGTCATCAACGATGGCTGATCGGGTGGAAGTCCGCTTTACCGATGGTATCCGTTCAATTCCAGGCGGTTTCTATGAGTTTGCCAAGCGGTATCTGCAGGAGAATGGGGAACTCTACCCGGGCTTTGTGGCTGCGTCGGCTGACAAGATCTTCGAAAGTACGAATATGTAAGACAGGTATCTTTGCTCTGTCATTAAACAGCGGCCTCTGGGCCGCTGTTTTTTTATCTGGGGTGTCTGAATGCCATATCTCGTGCTGTGAGAGGGCTTGTCAGTGCTGTTGATCCAGCGGTTGCATCCAGTCATCCGATTCACTTGGGGGGCTGGTCAGACACAGGTAGGCTTCCTGCTCCAGGAGCTGCCGGGGAGACTGAAAACCTGTCATTTCAACCGAGGCAGAGAGGAAACGTCCTCTGGTTACGACAGGGCGCGGGGGAAGCTGATTGTGCTGGGCATTTGGGGCAAAACGTTCGATATCCATATCTGCACATCCACATAGTACTGATACGCCAAATGTAGCAACAGAGGGATGGAAGGCAACTGAAAAAATGTGAAGTGTCCTGAGAAAACAGCTGTAATCACAGGGTATGCCCGGCAGAAATAAAAAAAGCCGCGCTTGCGGCTTTTTATTGTACTCACATTGGCTGCATCACCGGAGAGTGATCAGCGTGTTCCGTACACAACGATGGTTTTACCGTGGGCAGAAATCAGGTTCTGCTCTTCCAGCATCTTCAGAATGCGGCCAACGGTTTCACGGGAACAGCCAACAATCTGGCCGATTTCCTGACGGGTAATTTTGATCTGCATGCCGTCCGGGTGAGTCATGGCATCCGGCTGTTTTGCCAGATTCAGCAGGGTCTGGGCAATACGGCCAGTCACGTCCAGGAATGCTAGGTCACCGACTTTCTGGCTGGTGACTTGCAGACGGCGTGCCATCTGTGCAGACAGACGCATCAGGATATCCGGATTAACCTGGATCAGCTGACGGAATTTCTTAAAGGAAATTTCAGCCACTTCACATGGTGTTTTCGCACGAACCCAGGCAGTACGCTCCTGGCCTTCTTCAAACAGGCCCAGTTCACCAATGAAGTCGCCCTGGTTGAGGTAAGACAGGATCATTTCCTTACCTTCTTCATCCTTGATCAGAACGGCGACGGAACCTTTGACAATGTAGTAGAGGGTCTCTGCTTTCTCGCCAGCATGGATCAGTGTACTCTTCGACGGGTACTTATGAATGTGGCAGTGAGAAAGGAACCACTCCAAAGTTGGATCTGTTTGCGGTTTACCTGGAACCATATTACTAACTTCCTCTGCAGTGTGTTGCCCAACAACGTCATTCCTTGCATTGGGGTTGGGTAGAACAATACTATTGTTTGCCAACTAGCATATTCAGTCAACGGCTGGGCTGCAAGCGCATGTGAACATTCAGACCAAGAGTTTAACTTTTTTCGTCATGCATTGCTTGATATTGCGCGGGGATAAATGAACATTTTGGACACTTTACTGTGCACATGATCACACCGTTGTGACTTAGTGATAAAATCCGGGTTTTTGTAGTAAGGAGTAACGCATGCAATCACGTGTGAAATGGGTCGAAGATTTGACTTTTATCGGCCAGTCTAACTCGGGCCACAGTGTGGTCATGGACGGGAACGGCGGCAGTAAAGCGCCCAGCCCGATGGAACTGGTCCTGATGGCTGCCGGAGGCTGCAGCTCGGTGGACGTGGTCGATGCGCTGAAAAGTGCCGGTCAGGCGATCACCGCCTGTGAGGCACAGATTGATTCCGTGCGCCGCGAACAGGCACCGCGTTATTTCACCTCGGCCAATCTGCATTTTGTCGTCACAGGTCATCATCTCGATGACGCTCAGGTTGCCAAAGCTGTCAGCGATTCACTGGAAAAGTACTGCTCCGTGTGCCTGATGCTGGGCAAAGGCGTGACCCTGACTCATTCTTACCAGATTGTCGCGGCATAAGCCGTTGTCATCTGGGTTAATCAGGTAAGTTGTATGATCATTCCCTGGCAAGATATCGATGCTGAAACGCTGACCAACCTGATTGAACACTTTGTCCTGCGCGAGGGCACCGACTACGGTGAGCAAGAGCTGAGCCTGGCGCAGAAAGTGGACAAGGTGCGCCAGCAATTGGCGGCGGGAGAGGCCGTGATTATGTATTCCGAATTGCACGAAACGGTGGATATCAAACTACGTCGCTCGCTTCGCACAGAATAAAGCTGCCATACTCAGAGGTGACAGCAGAAAACGGAAGCTGGCGCCGACGGATGCGGTCGGATGCTTGACTGCATCCATTTGCCCTGTTAATAACTGATTCCGTTTGGATAAACGACAAGGTATGTCATGTCTGCAAAACACCCAATCATTGCAGTAACAGGTTCCTCCGGAGCAGGAACGTCCACCACTTCGGAAGCTTTCCGCAAGATGTTTAATATGCTGAATATCCATGCGGCATGGCTGGAAGGGGACAGTTTTCACCGTTTTACCCGTCCGGAAATGGATGTGGAGATCCGCAAAGCCAAGGAGCAGGGGCGCCACATCAGCTATTTTGGCCCGCAGGCCAATGACTTTGCGCTGCTGGAAAACTTTTTCCGTCAGTACGGTGAAGACGGCAGCGGAAAATACCGCCGTTATCTGCACACGTTTGATGAAGCCGTGCCCTATAACCAGATGCCGGGCACTTTTACACCCTGGCAGGATCTGCCGGAAAATACCGATCTGCTGTTTTATGAAGGCCTGCACGGCGGCGTCGTGGATGGCGATGTTAATGTTGCACAGCACGTCGACCTGCTGATTGGCATGGTCCCGATTGTGAACCTGGAATGGATTCAGAAAATTGTGCGGGATACCCGCGATCGCGGCCACTCCAGAGAAGCGGTGATGGAGTCCATCGTCCGTTCAATGGATGATTATCTCAATTACATTACTCCGCAGTTTTCCCGGACCCATATTAACTTCCAGCGGGTGCCGACGGTTGATACCTCCAACCCGGTCAGTGCGAAAGCCATCCCCAGTCTGGATGAGAGTTTTGTGGTGATCCGTTTCCGTGGCATCAAGAATGTTGATTTCCCGTATCTGCTGGCGATGATCCAGGGCTCATTTATGTCGCGCCATAATACGCTGGTGGTGCCGGGCGGGAAGATGAGCTTTGCGATGGAGCTGATCATGCGGCCGCTGATCCAGCAGCTGATCGATACCGGGAAAATTGGATAACCGGGCCTCATTGAAAAAACGCCTGTGCAGGTTTGCCAGGCGTTTTTTGTTTCAGGTTAATCCCTGAGTTTTTTTTGAAACCAGGCCGGTACGGTCTGGTCCAGCCAGAAAGTCGGCTCGCGCCAGCTGCCGCTGATAAAACCGACATGGCCCCCGTATTGGGTCAGGTGATACTCGATATGGGCAGGCAGCGGCTGTGTCGGGATGACTGCTGCCGTCATGAAAGGATCGTCAGCGGCATGAATCACCCGCAACGGGGTCTGTACCTGCGCCAGTTTTCCCAGTCCGCTGCAACGTTGATAGTAGTCGGCCGCATCAGCAAAGCCATGCAGTGGCGCTGTGACGGTATCGTCAAACTGTCGCAGCGATGCGATTCCAGCAATCTGTTCGGTCTGAAAGGGCAGCAGGTCCGGTAACGCAGCCATTTTTTTCAGCATATTTTTCTTCATGGAACCGAGCAGGTAGCGCTGGTAGACCCGGGAAAACCCCTGTTCAATCCGGGACGAGCAGGCTGACAGATCCAAGGGTGGAGAAATGACCTGAGCTGCGGTCAGTCCGGATGCTTCGCCGGTTTCAGCCAGATAGTTCACCAGCATATTACCCCCCAGAGAAACTCCCACCGCCAGCAATGGATGATGCGGAAAACGTTCGCGTAACTGGTCGATGAAGTAACGTGCATCACTGGTTTCACCGGAGTGATAGCTCCGGGCCTGACGGTTAATTTCTCCGCTGCATCCGCGAAAATGCATCATCACACCCAGCCAGCCCTGCTGTCTGGCCGCAAAAAGCAGACTGTGCGCATAAGGGCAGTGGAAACTGCCTTCCAGCCCGTGAAAGAGGATCATGATTGGCATGTGTGCCGGGTGCTGCTCGGGCGCGGCCGTCCAGACCAGGTCGAGAAAATCATCGTCCGGGGTCTGAATCCGCTCCGTCAGAGGTTCGAACAGGGCCTGACGACGGAACAGTCGTGGCAGAATGGTTTGCAGGTGTGCGTTGCGCAGGCCGGTTGCGGGCTGAAAGTGCTTCATGGTGTTCTCCAGCTGTTCTGACCGTCAGAGCGGGAAATCCGGGTAAGGCGACTGAGTCAGCAGCTCAGCCAGAATCGCCAGACCCTGTTCAAGTTTATCATGACTGTGCGGCGCACTGATGGCCAGACGCACTGCCTGCTGAATTGTGCTGCCCGGCGGCGTGAACAGTTCAGCAGATTTGACCACCACATCCCGGGCTTCAGCGGCAGCAACGAAGTCGCTCAGGCGCCAGTGATCGGGCAAGGTCAGCCAGGCGTGGAAGCCCGGTAACTGATACTGAACCTGAAACGGCTCCAGATAGCGTTCGAGCAGTCGGGCTCGCTGCTGCATGTCTTGCCGGATCTGCTGTAATGTCCGGTCGGCATCTCCCTGACGGATCAATTCGCAGGCCAGTGCACTGAGCAGCGGACTGATCATCAGGCAGTGATGGTGTAGCGCCGTGTTCAGTCGGGTCTGATGTTTTAACGGCACCTGGATGTAGCCAAGCCGCAGGCCGGGTGCCAGACATTTGGACAGGCTGCCGAAGTGGATCACCTGCTCGCTGTCGAGATTGACCAGAGGCGGCGGTGTCTCTGACGGTAACAGGCCGTTGACATCGTCTTCAATGATCAGCACCTGATGACGGCGGCAGACTGCCAGTATGGCTTCACGCCGTTCCCGGCTCATGGTGGCCGCTGTCGGGTTTTGCAGGGTGGGCGTACAGTACAGCATCCGCGGCTGGTACTGACGGCAGGCTATCTCCAGACTGTCCGGGAGCAGGCCTTCTGCATCCATCTCCACGGCTTTGACATTCATCTGCATCTGTCGGGCCAGTCCGAGAAATCCGGGATAACTCACCTGTTCGGTCAGCAGGGTATCGCCGCTGCGGCAAAAAACAGACAGAACGAGCTGAATTGCATGTTGCGCCCCGGACGTGAAATGCATCCGGGCGGGATCGAGCTGGACGCCGTGTGTACTCAGCCAGTGGCTGATGACCTCACGATGCGCCGTCAGACCTTGCGGGTCCTGATACAGCATCAGATGATTGAGCAGATCCGGATGCTGACTCAGCGTCTGCATGGCGCTGGCCATCATCGCAGATCTGTCGATTGCAGGCGGAATATTATAACCGAAATTACATTCGTCCGGTGCCTGGTTCGGATAGCTGAACACCCAGTCCGGGCGGTTGCGCGGGCAGACATATGTCCCGGCGCCGACTCTGGCTTCAACCAGCCCCCGTCGTTCGGTTTCCGCGTACGCTCGGGTGATGGTGCCAACCGTCACGCCGAGACGATCGGCCAGTGCGCGGTGAGTCGGCAGTTTGCTGCCTGCAGCCAGTTGTCCGGATTCGATTTGCTGCGCGATAGCCTCGGCCAGCCGGCGGTAAATCGGACGCCCGTCTTCGCTCTGCCGGAGAAAGGCTTGCTGAATTGTCTCAATTGTCATGGTGACAATAAATCCTTTGATTCCAATTTATCCCCTTGTTAGGCTGCATTTTGACCTTAATTTTGGTTGACATGCAAGCTCAATATTAAATTGTATCGATACAATAAGAATTATCTTCATGGAGTAAAACATGAACATTGAATGGCAGTTTTTGATTTCACTGATGGCATTCGCTGCGACGATGACGGGGACTCCGGGGCCGAACAATATGATGGTCACCGCTTCAGGGGCGAATTTTGGCTACTGGCGGACGATCCCGCACATCCTCGGGATCGGTTTTGGTCTGGTCAGTATGATTCTGTTGGTGGCCGCAGGGCTCGGGGTGATTTTTGTCCGTTATCCGGTTCTGCATGAGGCACTGCGCTGGTTGGGGAGCGCATATTTGTTGTATCTGGCCTGGAAAATCGCCACGGCAGGCGGACAAGTTCAGGTGGATGACCACGATGCCCGGCCGATGTCTTTTGTCGCCGCAGCGTTGTTTCAGTATGTGAATCCGAAGGCGTGGATGATGTCAGTGACTGCGATCAGCACTTTCACCTCTGCAGGTGAGGCTTACTGGTCCTCAGCTCTGACTGTGGCGACGGTTTTTTATGTGATTGGGTTTCCCTGTGTGTCGCTCTGGGCCGGATTCGGGACGCTGATTGGTCGCTGGCTGAATCAACCTCAGGCAAGGCAGCGTTTTAATCTGACGATGGGGACACTGACAGCGGGGTGTGTGGCAATGATTTGGTAAGGCAGATGCCTGCCTTACCCTGATTGAAGCACGGTCAGCCCCGAATCTGTAATGCCAGGTTGTCCGCTTCCAGCCGCTGACAATACTGACCCAGGTTATCGGCGGGTGGCGGCAGAGCCGCTCTGGGTTGCTGAGCCTGATGATTCAGGCAGCTAATCAGATCCTGCTGCTGGTTCTGCTCCAGCATGAGTTCAAAGTCGATCATCTGCTGATAGCCCGCAGAGTCCAGCTGGGGTTTCAGATTGCGGCGTAACTGACGATAAGCCGTCAGTTGTGTTTCGGTTGCAGCCAGAGCCTGTTCCAGCTGGCGGATTTCAGTTGCCGACAGGGCGTACTGCTGGGTATCAAGCCAGTGCAGCAGCAGCGCCAGATTGACGTTTCCCTGAAATTCGTCCTGCAGTTGCAGGCATGCCTGGCTGACGCCTTCTAAGCTGTAGTGCTGGAGGCAGAAGCGCCAGAATAAATCGGCCTGAAAGCCTTGACCCCTCGGGTGATCAGTTGCTGACATTGAATTCCTGCTCCATGCTTTCAAGTTGCTCCTGCAATTCCATCCACGCCATTTCGACGTCTTCCAGCTCACTTTTGGCCTGGCTCTGCGTCTGCAGTGCCTGATTCAGCCGCACCTTGTTTTCGGCTTCGTAAATACTGCCATCGGAGAGTGCCGCTTCAGCCTGAGCCAGAGTCTGGCTCAGTTTCTCCATCTGAGTATCCAGTTTCTCAATCTGTTTTCGCAGCGGTGCGGTCTGTTTGCGGAATTCAGCTTCCAGACGTTTTTGTTCTTTGCGGGAGGCAGCACTGTTGTCCTTGCTGGCTGATTCCGGCTTGGTGGCCTGTTGTTCCCGGCGCTCGTTACGTTGCTGTTCGGTCAGCCATTTGTGGTAATCGTTGAGGTCGCCGTCGAATGGCTCAACCTGGCGGTCATGGACCAGATACAAATCATCGGTCGTCGCCCGCAGCAGGTAACGATCGTGACTGACGATTACCATCGCACCTTCGAAGGACTGCAATGCCAGTGTCAGTGCCTGACGCATGTCGAGATCCAGATGGTTGGTCGGTTCGTCAAGCAGCAGCAGGTTCGGACGCTGCCAGACAATCAGTGCCAGCACCAGACGGGCTTTCTCTCCGCCGGAAAACGGGCCGACCAGGTCCAATGCTTTGTCGCCTTTAAAACCGAAGCTGCCGAGGTAATCACGCAGTTGCTGCTCAGTGGATTCCGGGGCCAGACGACTCATATGCTGCAGCGGCGTTTCGTCCAGTCGCAGGGTTTCCAGCTGATGCTGGGCAAAATAGCCAATTTTCACGCCCTGTGAGTAGGTCAGATCTCCGGCCTGAGGCGCCAGCTCGGCAGACAGCAGTTTGATCAGGGTTGATTTACCGGCACCGTTCCGGCCCAGCAGACCAATCCGGCTGCCCGGCACCAGATTGAGACGAATTTTGTCGAGGATTTGGACTTCTCCGTAACCGGCGGCCACCTGATCCATCATGATGATTGGATTGGGCAGGCTGTCCGGCTCGCGGAATTCGAAGTTGAACGGGTTATCAAACTGAGCCGGCAGTACCTTTTCCATGCGCTCCAGTGCCTTAATCCGGCTCTGAGCCTGGCGGGCTTTGCTGGCTTTATACCGGAAGCGGTCGATATAGGATTGCATGTGCGCCATTTGTTTCTGCTGTTTCTGGAACATCGACTGTTGCAGGATCAGCTTTTCGGCGCGCTGGTTTTCAAACGACGAGTAGTTGCCCGTGTATTCGTTCAGGTGCTGGTTTTCGACATGGATGATCCGTCCGACCACAGGATCGAGGAAATCGCGGTCGTGGGAAATCAAAACCAGCGTCCCCCGGTAGTTCTGGAGCCATTTTTCCAGCCAGAGAACTGCATCCAGATCCAGGTGGTTGGTCGGTTCGTCGAGCAGCAGCAGATCAGAGCGGCACAGCAGGGCCTGAGCCAGGTTGAGACGCATCCGCCAGCCACCGGAGAACTGCGTCAGATTCCAGCCCATCTGATCCTGTGAGAATCCGAGGCCATCCAGCAGTTCGGAGGCCCGGGCTTTAATACTGTAGCCGCCAATGGCATCCAGCTGGTCGTGCAGCAGGGCAACTTTGTTGCCGTCATCGGCCTGTTCGGCAGCCAGTAAGGCTTGCTCCAGCTGACGGTATTCACGATCGCCGTCGATGACATAGTCCAGGGCGGTCCGCTCCAGAGCCGGGGTTTCCTGCGCCACCCAGGCCAGTTCCCAGTGCGACGGGACGGAATGCTGACCGGCATCTACACTCAGTTCGCCTTTGATCAGGGCAAACAGGGTGGATTTACCGCAGCCATTCTTGCCAACCAGGCCGACTTTATCGCCCGGATGAATGGTGGCCGTTGCTTGATCCAGCAGGACGTTGCCGCCCCGGAGCAATTGAATATCAGAAAAAGTGATCATTGCCTGTTACTACCGGCTGTTGCCGCTCCACAACAAATAGGTGACTGGTGCGGGAGTCTATAACAATCTGCGTTGAACTGCGAACAGGTGCAGGGGGCGCCGGGAAAGGATTCATATTTTTGCCGTTGAAATCTCAGGAACAAAGCGATCCACACGGCGGCAGAATTCGGTATGATGCTTTGATGAGTCCTGTCAGTCCGGCTCATGCGGTGACTCAGGGAAATGAGGAAAAGGCCTATGGAACAAGCCCCACCACGTATTCTTCTTATTTATGCGCATCCGGATCCGGATGCTTCCGTGGCGAACAAAGCCATGCTGTCTGCCGTGGCAAATCTGCCTCACGTGACCTTTCACGACCTCTACGGCAAGTACCCTGATTTTTTTATTGATGCGGCCTGTGAACGGGAATTAGTCAGTCAGCATGACATGCTGGTTTTTCAGCACCCGCTTTATATGTATTCCTGCCCGGCTTTGCTCAAAGAGTGGATAGATGTGGTGCTGAGTAAAGGCTTTGCCCACGGAGAAGGGACGGGGACCAAAGGCAAGTACTGGCGCTCGGTGATCACCACCGGCGGAGCTGCGGAAGCTTACACACCGGATGGGTATAACCGCTGCAGCGTGGCTGAGATTTTGAAGCCTTTTGAGCTGACGGCTGAGCTGTGCCAGATGCACTGGCTCCCGCCTCTGGTGCTCCACTGGGCACGGCGCATCCCGGATGCAGAGCGTCGGGCGCATGCACAATACTACCGGGAGTGGCTGATGTTACCTCTGGCAGAAGCAAGTCAGGAGGGGAAACATGGCGTCTGATGTATTAACCAGCAGTGTTGTGTTCTTGGCGGCGGCTGTGGTTGCAGTTCCGGTGGCCCAGCGACTCGGGCTGGGGTCGGTGCTCGGGTATCTGCTGGCCGGGATTGGCATCGGCCCCTGGGGGCTGGGACTGATCAATGATGTCGAGGCGGTTCTGCATTTTTCAGAATTCGGTGTGGTTTTGCTGCTGTTTCTGATCGGTCTGGAACTGAACCCCGGCAAACTGTGGCAGATGCGCCAGCCGATCCTTGGTCTGGGCGGCAGTCAGGTCGTACTGACCAGCCTGGTCATTGCCACGGTTGTGCTGTTGTGTGAGCAGTTCATCGGGAATCTGGACTGGCGGGTGGCGCTGGTGATTGGGATGGGCTTGGCCCTGTCTTCAACGGCGATTGCCCTTCGGGTGATAGAAGAGCAGGGGATCGGACGTTCGGATACTGGTCAGTCCGGCTTTGCCGTGCTGCTTTTTCAGGATATTGCCGTGATCCCGATGCTGGCTTTTCTGCCCTTACTGGCAGGAAGCGAGGGCGGCAACTGGCTGGATCTGGTCGCCATGGTGGCGGGAATCGCTGTGCTGCTGGTGGGCGGCCATTTCCTGTTACGACCGCTGTTTCGCTGGGTCGTGATGTCCGGGGTTCGGGAACTGTTCACCGTGACAGCGCTGCTGCTGGTTATTGGGATCGCGCTGGGCATGGAAACGCTGGGTCTGTCGATGGCACTGGGAACTTTTCTGGCGGGCGTGCTGCTGGCTGAGAGCGAGTACCGCCATGAGCTGGAGATCGCCATAGAGCCGTTTAAGGGACTGCTGCTCGGCCTGTTTTTTATCTCAGTCGGCATGGCGGTGAATCTGGGACTGTTGCTGGATTACCCCCTGCAGATCCTGGCGGCGGTTGTCGCACTGGTAGTGGTAAAAGGACTGCTGCTGTATCTGCTTGCGCGTTTGTTTGGCATTCAGGCCAAATCCCGCAGCCAGATGGCGGCTATTCTCAGTCAGGGAGGCGAGTTTGCATTCGTGCTGTTCACGGCGGCCCAAAGTGAGGGATTGCTCAATGCAGAGCTGACCGGTTTTTTGCTGGTGGTGGTCAGCCTGTCGATGATGACCACGCCGCTGGTGCTGCGTTTACAGGACAAATGGTTCGTCCGGACCTTTCAGGCTGAGGCGGGGGATGAACCTGAATCGGATGTGATTGATCGGGAACCCAGGGTGATCATTACCGGGTTTGGCCGTTTCGGGCAGGTGGTAGGACGGCTGTTGTTCGCCAATAAAATCCGGGTGACGATTCTGGAACGGGATCCCGGTCAGATCCAGTTTCTGCGCAAGTTCGGCTATAAGGTGTATTATGGCGACGCCAGCCAGCTTGACCTGCTGCGTGCCGCCGGAGCCGAGAAAGCGGAAGCCATTATTATCTGCACCGACAGTCCGGAGGAGGTGATGCAGGTGGTGGCAATTTGCCAGCAGCACTTTCCACGTCTGAAGATTCTGGCCCGGGCCCGCAGTCGGGTGGAAGCGCACCAACTGCTTAGCCACGGTGTTGATATGTTCTCCCGGGAAACCTTTGCTGGTGCGCTGGATTTAGGTCGTCAGGCACTGGTGGCACTGGGAATGCACCCATATAAGGCCAAGCGGGCTGAGGCACATTTCCGGAAACTGGATACCACCGCTTTACGGGATTTGTTGCCGCAGCATTCGGAAGATGTGCACCTGGCAACCCGGGCAAAAGAAGCCCGCAAAGAGCTGGAAGAGATTTTTGACCGCGAGATGCGCGGTGAGCGTGAGCGGCATAACGGCTGGGACTGACCCGCCGTAAATTGAGACCATCCCAGGCAGTACAGGAAGGGAGCTATGACCAAGAAACGATTTATCGCCGGTGCGGTGTGCCCGGCCTGTCAGCAGCAGGACACGTTACGCTGGTGGCTGGAAAATGAGGTGGAGAAAGTCGAATGTGTCGCTTGTCACCACACGGATACCCGCCTGCCGAAATCTGTTGAAGACAGTAAACATGTGGCCGGAACGGCTCAGGAACAAGTGATCGGGATTTTTAAGCCGGAATGAATCCCGGCCGAATGTTTCGATCAGTATTGGCGTCTGGCAGGGCAGATCCGGTATGATTACAGGTTAAATCCCCTGCTCAAATTCGGAGTAAACATGAAAGTCGCTAAAGACACCGTAGTAAGCCTGGCTTACCAAGTGAAAACCGAAGAAGGTATTGTCGTTGATCAGTCAACAACAGATGCGCCGCTGGATTACCTGCACGGCCACAACAACCTGATCATCGGTCTGGAAAAAGCTCTGGAAGGCCGTGCAGTTGGCGATAAGTTCGAAGTGACTGTGGCACCGGAAGAAGCATACGGCGAGCACCATGCAGAAATGGTTCAGCGCGTTCCGGCTGAAGTGTTCCAGGGTGTGGACGAAATTACTGTTGGCATGCGTTTCCTGGCAGACACCGATCAGGGTCCAATCCCGGTAGAAGTGACTGAAGTTGACGGCGACGAAGTTGTTGTTGACGGCAACCACATGCTGGCGGGCCAGACACTGACGTTTGATGTGGAAATTGTTGCGACTCGTGCTGCAACGGAAGAAGAAATTTCTCACGGCCATATTCATCAGGCGGGCGGTTGTGGACACGACCACGACCATGATCACGACCATGAAGGTGGTTGTTGCGGACATGACCACTAAGTCATGACGGCAAAACGGGAAGCGCAGGCTTCCCGTTTTTGTATCAATGTTTTTCCCTCAGTAGTGAGGGGGTGGTGTTTCTTCGCTCTCACTGGCGATATTGGAAACCTGGCCTGACTTCACTTTGCCCACCAGATAGCGCATCTGGACCTGCATCTTATCGATCAGAAACTGCTGTTGCGTCAGCGCGTCATTGAGCTCTTCAATCGTCTGCTCCTGAAAAGCCTGTTTCATTTCCAGCTCATCTATCTGAGCCTGTAGCTTTTTTTCAATGTCTGTCATGGTTGATGATCATCGGTCATTCGGGACGGTGCCAATCCTGAGCAATGCCGGCTGAGCTGCCTGAGCGGACATCGCCGAGTGGCGTAATGGCCACATCATACACCACCGCTGACCCCGGGCGCTCGTTTTCTTGTGTGGCCGCTTGCCAGTAGCCCTGTCTGTTGCCAGTCACGGTGTTCCACAGTTCAACCCGGCGGGAGGGCGTGCCGGTAGCCAGTTGCAAGCCATCATCAGAAAAGCGGGCACTGGAGAAGTTTTGCTGCCTCAGACGAATGTTCAGAGAAGATTGTTTCTGCCCGTTCGTTAAATTCCAGATAAACGCCTCGTTGCCGCTGTCGGCTGTCATTGCCAGCTTGCCATCTCGCTGCAGGCTCACCTGATTGACCCGCATCGTGTGTTCAAACTGATATAAAATCTGACCGGTTTGGGTATCCCAGAGAAAAGCACGTTTGTCATCACCGCCGGAGAGGGCGTAGTGGCCATTCGGTGAAATGGCTACAGAATTCACTTTTTCCCGGTGGGCGAGGAACTCCAGCCGCCTTCCGTTGCCCAAGTCGACGTACAGTGCTTTGCCGTTTGACAGGGCCAGCAGCACCTGCTTGCCGTCATTGGCGATTGTTGCATCCCGGATGATGCCGTCGGATATCGACCAGAGTCCCTGAGCCTGTCCCCAGGCCAGATCCCAGATTGCAAAGTTCTGTGCTGTTGCGGTGATTGCGTAGCGGTGATTGTCAGAAATATCACTATTTGTCACGGTTGTGTGATGTGGATCTTGAGAACCTAAACTCGCTAACTTTTTGTTTTGCTGTAGATCCCAGAGCACGATACCTTGTTGGGCTGAATAAAATAAGGCAAAGCGGCCATCCCTGCTCAGACTGAAAGCGGTTGCGCCTTGCGGTGCCAGATCCCAGCGCTGACGTTCGGGACCTGAAATATCGCAACCTGAGACAGAGATCAGGGTCAGAATGAAAATGGCTGCTATAAAAATGTGACGCATTTGCTGACTTTCCGTGTTTCGGCCGCTTTTGCCCGGTGTTGATCCCATTGAAACCCGGGTGTTATCACCAACGGCAAGAAAAAAGTTGGTATTAGTATATTGATATGGCATGGTTTTAACACAACTGTGAAAAATTATGCATAAAGTTAAGAGCTTAGCCTCTGGAAAAATGGAGAGAGAGATGAAACCAGTTCTGAAAGTGTCTTTACTGGCAGCAACCATTCTGCTGGCAGTAGGTTGTCAGGATGAGAAAACCTCGGCACCTGCAGAAAAAGCAGAGTCAGCTGCTCAGGTTGAGCAGACTGCAGCCGAAGCGACAAAAGCGTTTGAATCTGAAGATCAGAAAGCCGCTTACGCAATTGGTGCTTCGCTGGCACAGTACTTGTCTGCAAACCTGGAACAGCAAAAAGAGCTGGGCCTGGAACTGAAAAAAGAAGATGTCCTGGCTGGTGTCAGTGATGTATTCGCCGGCAACAGCCGTCTGAGCCAGGAAGAAACTCAGCAGACGTTGCAGGAACTGGACAAGCGCGTTTCTGATATGATGGCGACGAAAGCCAAAGCAGAAGCTGAAGAAAATGCCAAAACAGGCGATGACTTCCGCGCTGAGTTCGAGAAGCAGGAAGGCGTGAAGAAAACTGAGTCAGGTCTGCTGTATGCAGTCGAAACTGAAGGTCAGGGCGATAAGCCGAAAGCCACCGACACTGTGAAGGTTCACTATAAAGGTACGCTGGTTGACGGGACTGAGTTCGATAGTTCTTACAAGCGTAACCAGCCTGCAACTTTCCCGCTGAATCAGGTGATTCCGGGCTGGACTGAAGGCGTTCAGCTGATGCCTGTCGGTTCTAAGTTCAAGTTTGTGATTCCGCCTGAGCTGGCATACGGCTCTCAGGCTAACCCAAGCATTCCTGCAAACTCAACGTTGGTATTTGAAGTTGAACTGCTGGATATCGTGAAGGCCAAGAAAGACGCTGACGACGAGTAATCGTTCATTGTCTGCAATTTCCAAAAGCCCGGCTATAAGCCGGGCTTTTTTATTACTTCAGTCTGGTTTCTGTCCTGTTTTGTGCGTTGCAAATTTCATTTTGTGAAGACCTGTATTCATATTCTGATAAACTTGCAAGCAAGAATTGAATTTTTCCCCGTTTCGTTGAAATGCAGGATTGCCTGTAAAACCGGGTCACGGGAATGAGCAAGGAAGACAGGAAAGTGGTATCAGCAGATAACTTTGGCACTGAAGTCATGGTGGAAAGTGACTTAATTGAAACCCGAACGTTTACCGAACATGACTTTACCATTTTACGTTCATATGAAGCCGTCGTTGATGGCCTGGCCGCACTGATCGGCCCGTTCTGTGAAATTGTGCTGCACTCGCTGGCAGACCTGAATACTTCGGCGATCAAAATTGCCAATGGTGAAAACACCGGCCGTAAGGTGGGATCGCCCATCACGGATCTTGCCCTGCGAATGTTGCGAGATATCGAAGGGTCGGAACGTAATTTTTCCCGTGCCTATTTTACGCGTGCCAAGGGTGGGGCTCTGATGAAGTCCATCACCATCGCTATCCGTAATGCCGATGACAATATCATTGGTCTGCTGTGTATTAACGTGAATCTGGATGCGCCTTTCTCTCAGATCCTGCAATCTTTCATGCCGACCGATGAAGCTAAACAGGCGGCATCCAGTGTGAATTTTGCCAGTGATGTGGATGAGCTGGTGGATCAGACGGTTGAACGCACGATTGAAGAAATCAATGCAGACAAGAACGTGTCGAACAATGCGAAAAACCGTCAGATCGTGATGGAGCTGTACGATAAAGGTATCTTTGATATTAAAGATGCGATTAACCGTGTGGCCGATCGTCTGAATATTTCCAAACATACCGTGTATCTCTACATTCGGCAGCGTAAAACCGAGGATGGCGAAAAATGAGCCTGACTTTTGCGCTGGTGGTGGATGGCCCGGCCTACGGGACACAGAACGCCAGAAGCGCATTGCAGTTTGCACAGGCAGTGATTGCAGCCGGCCATCAGTTACAGCGGGTGTTTTTCTATCAGGACGGGATTCACAACGGCTCTGTTCTGGTCTCACCGGCTTCGGATGAGTTTGATTTGCTGGCAGCCTGGCAGCAACTGGGCCGTGAACATGGGGTTGAACTGCAAACCTGTGTGGCTGCGGCACTTCGGCGGGGCGTTGTCAGTGAGCAGGAAGCCAGTCAAAACACGCTGCCCGGCAATAATCTGGCCGACGGCTTCGAACAGGCGGGGTTGGGTGGCCTGGCAGAAGTGCTGCTGAGTGCTGATCGCGTCATTCAGTTTTAATCAATTCGGAAATCCTTATGTCGATTGGGTTCGTTTTTCGTTCCGTCCCCCATGGCAGTAACAGCGGCCGGGAAGGGCTGGATGCTGTGCTGGCAACCTCTGCTTACAGTGAAGAAATCCAGCTCTTCTTTATCGGGGATGGGGTCTGGCAATTATTAAAAGGGCAGCAGGGCGACCAGGTTCTGAGCCGTGAATACAGTGTCGCGTTCAAGATGCTGTCCCTCTATGACATTGAAGACATCTGGGTTTGCGGCGAATCGCTGTCAAAGCGCGGACTGTCGGCGGATGATTTGCTGATTGCCGCTGAAGTTCTGGGCCGCGATGAATTCAGTCACAGATTGCATCGCTGTCAGAAAATACTGAGTTATTAACCCGCAACCTGCCAACGGGGCGATTTATGCTACACATGGTCTTTTCCTCTCCTTTTCAAAATCGCGCTTTACAGCAATGTGCTGAACAGCTCCTGCCGGGCGATGATGTTTTGTTGTTGCAGGATGCGGCAGTGGCTGCCGTGTCACCGGGTCAGCTGGATCAGGTGCTGGGTCAGGGTGCGTCAGTGTATGTGCTGGAAGCGGATCTGCTGGCCCGGGGGCTGGCAGGGCGCACGTCCTCTGAAGTTGAAGTGATCGATCACAATCAATTTGTCGAGCTGACGATCAGCCATCCGAACAGCATGAAATGGGCATAGTGACGGGTGATGAAAAAGAGAACAGACCGGTGAAAAGCAGTGATTAAGAAATGATCATTGCTGTGATCGCTGTATATATCTTGACACCTTATAGTCCGACGCCTAAAATTTCGCGTCCTCCTGTTGTTGGGAGGCGGATTTTTCACCTTTACGAAAGTAAATAATCAGGAGCTATTTAATGGCAACTATTAACCAGCTGGTACGCAAACCACGTGCAAAGCAAGTTGTTAAAAGCAACGTGCCTGCGCTAGAAGCGTGTCCACAAAAGCGTGGTGTATGTACTCGTGTATACACTACTACTCCAAAAAAACCAAACTCCGCACTGCGTAAAGTATGTCGTGTACGTCTGACCAACGGTTTTGAAGTTACTTCATACATCGGTGGTGAAGGCCACAACCTGCAAGAGCACAGTGTTGTTCTGATCCGTGGTGGTCGTGTTAAAGACCTTCCGGGTGTGCGTTACCACACTGTTCGTGGTGCACTTGACTGTGCAGGCGTTAACGACCGTAAACAAGGTCGTTCTAAGTACGGTGTGAAGCGTCCTAAGTCTTAATGGAATCCGTTAAGTAAGGCCAAACACTAAATTAACTGTAATTTTGAAAAAACTGAAAAGTTTTGGATAAAACCTGAAGAAGACAACGGAGAATTTCCATGCCACGTCGTCGCGTAATTGGTCAGCGTAAGATCCTTCCAGATCCTAAATTCAAATCTGAATTGCTGGCAAAATTCGTCAACATCCTGATGGTTGACGGTAAGAAATCTACTGCAGAGAAAATTGTTTACACTGCACTGGATACTATGGCTGAGCGCTCTGGTGAAGAGCACCTGGCTATTTTTGAAAAAGCTCTTGAAAACGTTCGCCCAGCGGTAGAGGTTAAATCTCGCCGTGTAGGTGGTTCAACTTACCAGGTACCAGTAGAAGTACGTCCAGTACGTCGTAATGCTCTGGCTATGCGTTGGTTGGTTGAAGCTGCGCGTAAGCGTGGTGAAAAATCTATGGCTGCTCGTCTGGCTGCTGAAATGCTGGACGCATCCGACAACAAAGGTTCTGCTGTTAAGAAACGTGAAGACGTTCACCGTATGGCAGAAGCGAACAAAGCGTTCGCACACTACCGCTGGTAATTTCGTTATTAGCGACTGGGCGCAGCAGGCTTGGCCTGCTGCGCCCATACCATTTTCTAAGGATAACCTTAGTAAGAGGATTCAATCGTGGCTCGCAAAACTCCTATCGAGCGTTACCGTAACATCGGTATCTGTGCTCACGTAGACGCCGGGAAAACAACCACGACCGAGCGTATCCTGTTCTATACAGGTCTTTCCCACAAAATTGGTGAAGTACACGACGGTGCCGCTACCATGGACTGGATGGAGCAGGAGCAGGAGCGTGGGATCACCATCACCTCTGCTGCCACTACAACCTTCTGGCGTGGTATGGATGCTCAGTTCCCAGAGCACCGCATCAATATTATCGACACCCCAGGACACGTTGATTTCACTATCGAAGTAGAGCGTTCTCTGCGCGTACTTGATGGTGCAGTGGTTGTTTTCTGTGGTTCATCAGGTGTCGAACCACAGTCTGAAACCGTATGGCGTCAGGCTGATAAATACGAAGTACCCCGTATGGTCTTCGTGAACAAGATGGACCGTGCAGGTGCAGACTTCCTGCGCGTGATTGATCAAATCAAACACCGTCTTGGCGCAAATCCGGTACCAATTCAATTGAACATTGGTGCGGAAGAAGAATTCAAAGGTGTGATCGACCTGATTAAAATGAAAGCGATCAACTGGAATGAAGCCGATCAGGGCATGAGCTTCTCTTATGAAGACATTCCAGCCGATATGCAGGAACTGGCCGAAGAATGGCACACAAACCTGGTTGAAGCGGCAGCTGAAGCGTCTGAAGAGCTGATGGATAAGTACCTGGAAGAAGGGAACCTGTCAGAAGATGACATCAAAGCCGGCTTGCGCCAGCGTACGCTGAATAATGAAATTGTTCTGGCGACCTGTGGTTCTGCATTCAAGAACAAAGGTGTGCAGGCTGTCCTGGATGCCGTCGTTGAATTCCTGCCATCACCGACGGAAGTCAAAGCAATCCGTGGTGAAGACATGGATGGTAACGAAGTGATCCGCCATTCCAGCGACGAAGAACCGTTTGCTGCGCTGGCATTCAAGATCGCAACGGACCCGTTTGTGGGCACCCTGACATTTATGCGTGTCTATTCTGGTGTTGTGAATTCAGGCGATACCGTCTACAACACGGTAAAAGATAAGCGTGAACGTTTCGGGCGTATCGTACAGATGCACTCGAATAAACGTGAAGAAATCAAAGAAGTTCGAGCTGGCGACATCGCGGCAGCAATCGGTCTGAAAAATGTGACGACGGGTGACACCCTGTGCGATCAGGATCATAAAGTAGTCCTGGAACGTATGGATTTCCCAGAGCCGGTTATTCAGATTGCTGTTGAACCAAGGTCGAAAGCTGACCAGGAAAAAATGGGTATTGCGCTGGGTAAGCTGGCTGCAGAAGACCCATCTTTCCGGGTGGAAACGGATGAAGAATCTGGCCAGACCCTGATCTCAGGGATGGGCGAGCTTCATCTGGATATCATCGTTGACCGTATGAAGCGTGAGTTCAGCGTTGAATGTAACGTTGGTAAACCTCAGGTTGCTTACCGTGAAACTATCCGTGGTAAGACGGAAGTTGAAGGTAAGTTCGTACGTCAATCTGGTGGTCGCGGCCAGTACGGTCACGTATGGCTGAAGATTGAACCTTCTGAGCCGAATGCCGGTTTTGTCTTCGTTGACGAAGTCGTTGGCGGTGTGATTCCGAGAGAATATATCGGAGCCGTGGCGAAAGGTATCGAAGAGCAGATGAAAAATGGTGTGCTTGCCGGTTATCCGGTACTGGACGTCAAAGCGACGCTGTTCGATGGTTCATACCACGATGTTGACTCGAGCGAAATGGCGTTTAAGATCGCCGGTTCTTTGGCGTTCAGGAAGGGTGCACTTGATGCTCAACCTGTCATTCTTGAACCTATGATGAAAGTTGAAGTAACCACTCCGGAAGACTGGATGGGTGATGTTGTTGGTGACCTGAACCGTCGTCGCGGCATCATCGGTGGTATGGATGAAGGTCCGGCCGGACTGAAGATTATCCGTGCGCAAGTTCCGCTTTCAGAAATGTTTGGTTACGCAACGGATCTTCGTTCTGCTACGCAAGGCCGCGCATCCTATTCGATGGAGTTCAGCGAATATGCTGAAGTTCCGAAGAATATCGCCGACGGTATCGTCGCTGAGCGCGGTTAAACATCAGCAGAAATATTGCGTCCGCTTCGGTTGGCGCATAAAATACAACTTCTGACGCGTCCCGCCAGTCAGCGGGGCGAATCACAACTAGGAAGGAACACGATCGTGTCTAAAGAAAAATTTGAACGTACGAAACCGCACGTTAACGTTGGTACTATCGGCCACGTTGACCACGGTAAAACTACTCTGACTGCTGCAATCTGTACTGTACTGTCTAAAAAATACGGCGGTTCAGCGCGTGACTTCGCATCTATCGATAACGCGCCAGAAGAGCGTGAGCGTGGTATCACAATCTCTACTTCTCACGTAGAGTACGATACTCCGACTCGCCACTACGCGCACGTTGACTGCCCAGGACACGCCGAC
This sequence comes from Photobacterium sp. R1, assembly GCF_054600795.1. Classification (NCBI taxonomy): domain Bacteria; kingdom Pseudomonadati; phylum Pseudomonadota; class Gammaproteobacteria; order Vibrionales; family Vibrionaceae; genus Photobacterium; species Photobacterium sp. R1. Next base: position 16,602 of record NZ_BAAHZP010000008.1, on the reverse strand, counting down.
TACGTGAAAAACATGATCACCGGTGCTGCTCAGATGGACGGTGGTATCCTGGTTGTTGCTGCGACTGATGGCCCAATGCCACAGACTCGTGAGCACATCCTGCTGGGTCGTCAGGTTGGTATCCCTTACATTCTTGTTTTCATGAACAAGTGTGACATGGTTGATGACGAAGAGCTGCTGGAGCTGGTTGAGATGGAAGTTCGTGAACTTCTGTCTGAGTACGACTTCCCAGGTGACGACTGCCCAGTAATCATGGGTTCTGCTCTGGGCGCGCTGAATGGCGAAGCTCAGTGGGAAGAGAAAATCGTTGAGCTGGCTGAAGCACTGGATTCTTACATCCCAGAGCCAGAGCGTGCTATCGACAAGCCGTTCATCCTGCCAATCGAAGACGTATTCTCAATCCAGGGCCGTGGTACTGTTGTAACTGGTCGTGTTGAGCAAGGTATCGTTCGCGTAGGTGACGAAGTTGCTATCGTAGGTATCAAAGACACCGTCACTACGACTTGTACTGGTGTTGAGATGTTCCGTAAGCTTCTGGACGAAGGCCGTGCTGGTGAGAACGTTGGTGTTCTGCTGCGTGGTACTAAGCGTGACGAAGTTGAGCGTGGTCAAGTTCTGGCTAAGCCTGGTTCAATCACTCCACACACAACTTTCGAGTCAGAAGTATACGTTCTGTCTAAAGACGAAGGCGGCCGTCATACTCCGTTCTTCAAAGGTTACCGTCCACAGTTCTACTTCCGTACAACTGACGTGACCGGTACTATCGAACTGCCAGAAGGCGTTGAGATGGTTATGCCAGGTGACAACATCAAGATGGTTGTTACTCTGATCGCACCTATCGCAATGGACGAAGGTCTGCGCTTCGCAATCCGTGAAGGTGGCCGTACCGTTGGTGCTGGTGTTGTTGCTAAGATCGTTGCTTAATTAGCAAAGATTGAATCAACAATAAAAAGGGAGCTTCGGCTCCCTTTTTTGTATCTTGCGGGCATGTCTTACAGAGTCCGTCTTATCGTAATATCCTAACTTCTTCACTTTTATACTTATTCTTTCCAAGCATTTTTGTGCATCTTTGATAACAAATTCATCTAGCGGAGCAACGGGCTAGAAGTGGTAATGCTAACAGTTCTCGTTTATATTTGAGGCAGACTGAGATGTAGAGAGTTGTTATGTACGTTTGCCTGTGCCACGGAATTTCCGACAAAAAAATTGTCAAGCTCGTTGAAGAAGAGGGTGTTTCGGATATCCGTGGGATTAAAGCGATCACCCCGCTTGGTTCTCAATGTGGTAAATGTATCCGCCAGGCAAAAAGTATCATCCAGCATGTCGTCTTAGAGCGGGATACCTCCCAGGATATATCAGTCATTGATATCACTGAGATTGCCCTCAAAAAAGCGAGTTAGGAAAATCTGATTCCACTCTCTTTTGACACACTTCGGATCGGTTCTAAGCTTATAGGAACCGAGAGAGGAGTGTTCGCTAATGAAAGCCGATCCCAAAATCATTCAGCACCTCAATAAGGTATTGGGGAATGAACTGGTCGCCATCAATCAATATTTTCTCCATGCCCGTATGTACAAAGATTGGGGCCTGAAGCACCTTGCTGACAAGGAATACCACGAATCAATCGATGAAATGAATCATGCAGATCACCTGATCGAGCGGATTCTGTTTTTAGAAGGTGTGCCCAATCTGCAGGATTTGGGTAAGCTGCGTATTGGTGAAGATACCAAGGAAATGCTTGAGTGTGACCTTTCCCTGGAGATGGATGCGATTCCGGATTTACGCGATGCCATTCAATATGCTGAAGAAGTGAGAGATTACGTCTCCAGAGATTTATTCCAGGACATCCTGGAAGATGAAGAGGAGCATGTTGACTGGCTTGAAACCCAGCTTGGCTTGATCGAGCGAATGGGAATTAACAATTACAATCAGGCGCAGATTGTAGACGAAGACTAATCCACGAAGACTAGTCCACACAAACACGTACGGGCCTTCAGCCAACAGACTCGGTTGAAGGCTTTTTTCATTTCATTGCTTAATTTCCCATCACCCCCTTGCGTTTCATTTTGTGATCGGTATAATCCCCCGCACTGTCTCGAGAAGACGGTTGTGAACCAATAAGCGTTGAGGAAGGAATCGGTCTTTAACTGATTCGGTAATGTATACTCTGACTTATGTTCGCAGTCATTAAATTGGCTGACAATGCGCCCAAAAGGGGTGCTACGTTCACATGAATCAATCGGCATTCTCTCGCCTTCGCGAGTCTGAGTGGCGATATTGTTTGTGTAAATTTTTTATAATTGGAGCTCTGTCTCATGCAGAACCAACGTATTCGTATCCGCCTGAAGGCGTTCGATCACCGTCTGATCGATCAGTCTACCGCGGAAATCGTTGAAACAGCTAAGCGTACTGGCGCGCAGGTTCGTGGTCCAATCCCACTGCCTACTCGTAAAGAGCGTTTCACTGTTCTTATTTCTCCACACGTAAATAAGGACGCCCGTGACCAGTACGAAATCCGTACTCACAAGCGCCTTATCGACATCGTTGAGCCAACAGATAAAACTGTTGATGCTCTGATGCGTCTGGATCTAGCTGCTGGCGTTGACGTTCAGATCAGCCTAGGTTAAGGGGAGATAAGAGAATGATTGGTCTAATCGGTCGTAAAGTGGGTATGACCCGCATCTTTACCGAAGATGGCGCTTCTATCCCAGTTACTGTGGTTGAAGTTGAAAATAACCGTGTTACTCAGGTTAAAACTGTAGACACTGATGGTTATAACGCTATCCAGGTAACTGCTGGTTCTAAGAAAGCAAGCCGCGTAAACAAAGCTGAAGCTGGTCACTATGCGAAAGCAGGTGTTGAAGCTGGCCGCGGTCTGTGGGAATTCCGCCTGGACAATGGTGAAGAGTTCGCAGTAGGCGCTGAGCTGAAAGTTGAACTGTTCAACGAAATTAAGAAAGTAGACGTTACTGGCACTTCTAAGGGTAAAGGTTTCCAAGGCGCTGTTAAGCGTTGGAACTTCCGTACTCAAGATATGAGCCACGGTAACTCCTTGTCTCACCGTGCCCCTGGTTCTATCGGTCAATGTCAGACTCCAGGTCGCGTATTTAAAGGCAAGAAAATGGCTGGTCACATGGGTGCTGAGCGTGTAACGACTCAAAACCTTGAGATCGTACGTGTTGACGCTGAGCGCAACCTGCTTCTGATCAAAGGTGCAGTACCAGGCGCAACTGGCGGCAACGTGATCGTAAAACCAGCTGTTAAAGCGTAACGTCGAGGAGTTAGTAATGGAATTGGTAGTCAAAGGCGCTGATGCGCTAACTGTCTCCGAAGCTACTTTTGGGCGTGAGTTCAACGAAGCGCTGGTACACCAAGTAGTTGTTGCTTACGCAGCAGGTGCCCGTCAAGGTACTCGTGCACAAAAGACCCGTTCTGACGTATCTGGTGGCGGTGCTAAGCCATGGCGTCAAAAGGGTACTGGTCGTGCCCGTGCCGGTACTATCCGTAGCCCACTGTGGCGTACAGGTGGTGTAACTTTCGCTGCGCGTCCTCAGGACCACAGCCAGAAAGTTAACAAGAAAATGTACCGCGGTGCGATGAAGTGCATTCTGTCTGAGCTGGTTCGTCAAGAGCGTCTGATCGTTGTTGATAACTTCTCTGTAGAAGCGCCAAAAACTAAAGAGCTGGTTGCCAAGCTGAAAGAGCTGGAACTGAATGATGTTCTGATCGTCACTGGCGAGCTGGACGAGAATCTGTTCCTGGCAGCACGTAACCTGTACAAGGTTGACGTACGTGATGCAGCTGCAATCGACCCAGTAAGCTTGATCGCATTCGACAAAGTAGTGATGACTGCTGCGGCAGTTAAGCAAGTTGAGGAGATGCTGGCATGATCACCGAAGAGCGTATCCTGAAAGTTCTACGTGCTCCGCACATCTCTGAAAAAGCGACCATGGCTGCTGAGAACGGTAACACTATCGTTTTCAAAGTAGCGATGACCGCAACTAAGCGTGAGATCAAAGCGGCAGTTGAGAAACTGTTTGAAGTTGAAGTTAAGTCTGTAAATACTCTGATTGCTAAAGGTAAAACTAAGCGTCAAGGTATGCGCCAAGGCCGTCGTAGCGACTGGAAAAAAGCGTACGTGACCCTGAAAGAAGGTCAAGACATCGACTTCGCTGGTAGTGCAGAGTAAGGCTAGGAGCAAAGAAGAATGGCTATTGTAAAATGTAAGCCGACTTCCCCAGGTCGTCGCCACGTAGTTAAAGTGGTTAACTCTGACCTGCATAAGGGTAAGCCGTACGCACCACTGCTGGAGAAAAACTCTAAGACTGGTGGTCGTAACAATAACGGTCGTATCACTGTTCGTCACATCGGTGGTGGTAACAAACAACATTACCGTCTGATCGACTTTAAGCGTAATAAAGATGGTATCCCAGCGAAAGTTGAGCGTCTGGAATACGATCCAAACCGTAGCGCAAACATCGCGCTGGTTCTGTACGCAGACGGTGAGCGTCGTTACATCATTGCACCAAAAGGCATCCAAGCTGGTGATACTATCCAGTCTGGCGCAGATGCTGCGATCAAGGTAGGTAACACCCTGCCAATGCGCAACATCCCAGTAGGTTCAACTGTACACTGTGTTGAACTGAAGCCTGGTAAAGGTGCTCAGCTGGCTCGTTCAGCTGGTACTTACGCACAAATCGTAGCTCGTGCTGGCGCATACGTAACTATTCGTCTGCGTTCTGGCGAAATGCGTAAAGTTCTTGCCGAAGGTCGTGCGACTCTGGGTGAGGTTGGTAACGGTGAGCACATGCTGCGTGAACTGGGTAAAGCCGGTGCTTCACGTTGGCGCGGTGTTCGTCCAACCGTACGTGGTGTTGTAATGAACCCAATCGACCACCCACACGGTGGTGGTGAAGGTCGTACTTCTGGTGGTCGTCACCCAGTGACGCCATGGGGTGTACCGACTAAGGGTTACAAAACTCGTAAGAACAAACGTACCGACAAGTACATCGTACGTCGTCGTAATAAGTAATTTATATCAGAGGATAAGCCATGCCACGTTCTCTCAAGAAAGGTCCTTTTATTGACCTGCACTTGCTGAAGAAGGTAGAGAAAGCGGTGGAAAGCGGTGACAAGAAGCCTGTTAAGACTTGGTCCCGTCGCTCAATGATCATCCCTCAGATGATCGGTTTGACCATCGCTGTCCATAATGGTCGTCAGCACGTACCAGTTTTCGTTTCTGAAGAAATGATCGGTCACAAGCTGGGCGAGTTTGCACCAACACGTACTTATCGCGGCCACGCTGCAGATAAGAAAGCTAAGAAGCGCTAAGAGGAGTATAGGTAATGGAAGCTATCGCTAAACATCGCTTTGCTCGCATCTCACCGCAGAAAGCTCGTTTGGTTGCAGATCAAGTGCGCGGTAAAACCGTAGCACAAGCACTGGAAATTCTGACTTTCAGCAACAAGAAAGCTGCTGACCTGGTTAAGAAGGTTCTGGAATCTGCTATCGCTAATGCTGAGCACAACGAAGGCGCAGACATCGATGATCTGAATGTTGCGAAAATCTTCGTTGATGAAGGCCCAACCATGAAGCGTATTATGCCTCGTGCTAAAGGCCGTGCCGATCGCATCTTGAAGCGTTCTAGCCACATCACTGTTGTTGTAGCGGATCGCTAAGAGAGTAGGAGACAAAGCAATGGGTCAAAAAGTACATCCTAATGGTATTCGTCTTGGCATCGTGAAGCCTTGGAATACCACTTGGTATGCTAACAGCAACGAATTCGCTGACAACCTAGACGGCGACTTCAAGGTACGTCAATTCCTGACTAAGGAATTAGCAAAAGCGTCTCTGTCTCGCATCGTTATCGAGCGTCCGGCGAAGAGCATCCGTGTGACTATTCACACTGCTCGTCCAGGCGTTGTTATCGGTAAGAAAGGCGAAGACGTAGAAAAACTGCGCGCTCGCGTTGCTAAGATCGCTGGTGTTCCAGCGCAGATCAACATCGCTGAAGTACGTAAGCCAGAGCTGGATGCACAGCTTGTTGGTGACAGCATCGCTTCTCAGCTGGAGCGTCGTGTTATGTTCCGTCGCGCGATGAAGCGTGCGGTACAGAACGCAATGCGTCTGGGTGCCAAGGGTATCAAAGTTGAAGTAAGTGGCCGTCTGGGCGGCGCTGAAATTGCACGTACTGAGTGGTACCGTGAAGGCCGTGTGCCTCTGCACACTCTGCGTGCTGACATTGATTACGCGACTTCTTCGGCTCACACCCAATACGGTGTAATTGGTATCAAAACTTGGATCTTCAAAGGCGAAGTTCTGGGTGGCATGCCAGTTGCTGAGCCTAAGGCTGATAACAAGCCTAAGAAGCAACGCAAAGGCCGTAAATAAGGAGTTTATCGATGCTGCAACCTAAACGCACTAAATTCCGCAAGACTCATAAGGGTCGTAACCGCGGTCTGGCGAACGGTACTGACGTAAGCTTCGGTACTTTCGGTCTGAAAGCAGTTGGCCGTGGCCGTATCACTGCTCGTCAGATCGAGGCTGCTCGTCGTGCTATGACTCGTCATATCAAACGTCAGGGCCAAATCTGGATTCGTATCTTCCCGGACAAGCCTATTACAAGCAAGCCGTTGGAAGTTCGTCAGGGTAAGGGTAAAGGTAACGTTGAGTACTGGGTAGCCCAAATCCAACCAGGTAAAGTTCTTTATGAAATGGATGGTGTTTCAGAAGATCTTGCACGCGAAGCCTTTAAACTGGCCGCACGTAAGCTTCCTGTTAAAACCACTTTCGTAACTAAGGCGGTGATGTGATGAATGCACAAGATCTGCGCGCTAAAAGCGTTGAAGAACTGAATGCTGAGCTTGTGAACCTGCTGCGTGAGCAGTTCAACCTGCGTATGCAGGCTGCGACTGGTCAACTGCAACAGACGCACACTCTGAAAGCAGTACGTCGCGATATCGCACGTGTTAAAACCGTTCTGAATGAGAAGGCTGGCGCATAATGAGCGAGAAAATTCGTACTCAGCAGGGTCGTGTAGTTAGCGACAAGATGGACAAGTCTATTGTGGTTGCTATCGAGCGTTTCGTGAAGCACCCAATCTATGGTAAGTTCATCAAGCGTACGACTAAACTGCACGTTCACGACGAAAACAACGAGTGTGGCATCGGCGACACAGTTGAAATTCGTGAGTGCCGTCCACTGTCTAAGAACAAATCTTGGACTCTGGTACGCGTTGTTGAGAAAGCGCGCATCTAAGCGAACTTTTGCAATGACATAACTGAGCGGCCCCCCTTAAAAATGGGGCCGTTTATTTTTTATCTACCCATTCTCAAAAAATGGTGTTATTATTCGCCGCCCTTGTAAAAAAGGCGAATTCGACCCGAGATGGGTCTAGATGTTTTTGATAAGCGGAGCACTAACATGATCCAAATGCAAAGTATGCTAGATGCAGCCGATAACTCCGGCGCTCGTAGCGTAATGTGTATTAAGGTTCTGGGTGGTTCTCACCGTCGCTATGCACATATCGGTGACATCATCAAAGTTACTGTTAAGGAAGCAATTCCTCGCGGTAAAGTGAAAAAAGGTGATGTACTGAAAGCGGTGGTTGTGCGCACCCGTAAAGGCGTTCGTCGTCCAGACGGCTCTGTCATTCGCTTCGACCGTAATGCTTGCGTGCTGTTGAACAACACCAGTGAGCAACCAATCGGTACTCGTATCTTTGGCCCGGTGACTCGTGAACTTCGCTCTGCGAAATTCATGAAGATTGTATCACTAGCGCCAGAAGTACTGTAAGGAGTGACGAAAATGGCAGCTAAAATCCGTCGTAACGACGAAGTTATCGTTCTTGCCGGTAAAGATAAAGGTAAGAAAGGTAAAGTAACTAAGGTCCTGACAACTGGTAAAATCGTTGTTGAAGGCATCAACCTGGTTAAAAAGCACCAGAAGCCTGTTCCGGCTATGGGCATCCAGGGTGGCATCGTTGAAAAAGAAGCAGCAATTGACGCTTCTAACGTTGCAATCTTCAACGCGGCAACTGGTAAAGCAGACCGTGTAGGCTTCCGATTTGAAGACGGCAAAAAAGTTCGTTTCTTCAAATCTAATAGCGAAACTATCAAGTAATTTTGGAGTAGTACTATGGCGAAACTGCATGATTACTACAAAGAGACTGTTGTAAAAGAACTTGCTGACAAGTTCCAGTACAAGAGCATCATGCAAGTCCCAAGGATCGAAAAGATCACCCTGAACATGGGTGTCGGTGAAGCCTTGAACGACAAGAAGCTGTTGGAAAACGCAGCTGCTGATATGGCCGCAATTACAGGTCAAAAGCCGCTGATTACCAAAGCTCGTAAGTCTGTTGCTGGCTTTAAGATCCGTGAGGGCTACCCGATCGGCTGTAAAGTAACCCTGCGTGGCGAACGTATGTGGGACTTTTTCGAGCGTCTGATCTCAATTGCTGTTCCTCGTATCCGTGATTTTCGTGGTCTGAACCCGAAATCATTCGACGGTCGTGGTAACTACAGCATGGGCGTTCGTGAGCAGATTATCTTCCCAGAAATCGATTTCGATAAAGTAGATCGTGTACGTGGTCTGGATATCACTATCACAACTACTGCAAACTCTGACGAAGAAGCTCGTGCTCTGCTGTCTGCTTTTAACTTCCCATTCCGTAAGTAAAAGTAAGGGTTACTAATGGCTAAAGAATCTATGAAGGCACGCGAAGCAAAACGTGCCAAGCTGGTAGCTAAGTTCGCTGAAAAGCGTGCTGCGCTTAAAGCTCTAATTAGCGACGTGAATGCGTCTGAAGAAGACCGCTGGAATGCAGTGCTCAAGCTTCAGTCTCTGCCACGTGATTCAAGTCCATCTCGTCAGCGTAACCGCTGTAACCAGACTGGACGCCCACACGGCTACCTACGTAAGTTTGGTCTGTGCCGTATCAAGGTTCGTGAAGCTTGCATGAAAGGCGAGATTCCGGGTCTGCGTAAGGCTAGCTGGTAATTCATTACCAATTAAGAATCACGGAGTATTGACTTATGAGCATGCAAGATCCGATTTCGGATATGCTGACCCGCATTCGTAACGGTCAGGCAGCGAAGAAAGTTGCTGTTAAAATGCCATCTTCTAAGCTGAAAGTTGCAATCGCAGCTCTGCTGAAAGAAGAAGGTTATGTTGCTGACTACGCCGTTTCTGGCGAAGTTAAGCCTGAACTCGAAGTTACTCTGAAGTACTTCGAAGCTAAACCTGTTATCGAGCAAATCCAGCGCGTATCTCGTCCTGGCCTGCGTATCTATAAGAAGAAAGATGCGCTGCCAACTGTGATGGGTGGTCTGGGTATTGCCGTTGTGTCCACTTCCAAGGGTCTGATGACTGACCGTGCTGCTCGTAAAGCAGGTCTTGGTGGTGAGATTATCTGCTACGTAGCTTAATAGGAGTAGGAAAATGTCACGTGTTGCAAAAGCACCTGTAGTTGTTCCTGCCGGCGTAGAAGTTAAACTCAACGGTCAGGAAATCACTGTTAAAGGTGGTAAGGGTGAACTGGTTCGTGTAATCAACGAAGCAGTTGAACTAACCCAGGAAGAGAACACCATTAAGTTCGGTCCTCGCGACGGCTTCAACGATGCCTGGGCACAAGCTGGTACAGCTCGTGCGCTGGTTAACAACATGGTTGTTGGTGTTACTGAAGGCTTCACTAAGAAGCTGACCCTGAAGGGTGTAGGTTACCGTGCTGCTATCAAAGGCAACGCAGTTAGCCTGACTCTGGGCTTCTCACACCCAGTTGAGCATGAACTGCCTGCAGGTATTAAAGCTGAGTGTCCTTCTCAAACTGAAATCGTACTGACTGGTACCGATAAGCAGTTGGTTGGCCAAGTTGCTGCAGACATTCGCGCTTACCGTAGCCCTGAGCCTTACAAAGGTAAAGGTGTTCGTTACGCCGACGAAGTCGTGCGTATTAAAGAAGCTAAGAAGAAGTAAGGTAACACTATGGATAAGAAAGCATCTCGTATCCGTCGTGCGACCAGAGCACGTCGTAAGATTGCTGAACTGGGTGCAACTCGCCTGGTAGTACACCGTACTCCACGCCATGTGTACGCTCAGGTAATCGCACCAAATGGCTCCGAGGTTATCGCTGCCGCTTCTACCGTAGAAAAAGCGATCCGTGAGCAAGTGAAGAGCACCGGTAATAAAGACGCTGCTGCAGTAGTGGGTAAAATCATTGCTGAGCGCGCGATTGAAAAAGGCATCTCTAACGTTGCATTCGATCGTTCCGGTTTCCAATACCACGGCCGAGTGGCTGCACTGGCAGAAGCTGCCCGTGAAGCTGGTCTGAAATTCTAAGGTAGGCGGAAGATGGCTAACGAAAAAACTCAATCAGATCTGCAAGAAAAGCTGATCGCTGTTAACCGTGTATCTAAGACGGTTAAAGGTGGTCGTATTTTCAGCTTTACTGCCCTGACTGTTGTTGGCGACGGTAATGGTCGCGTTGGTTTCGGTTACGGCAAAGCACGTGAAGTGCCTGCTGCAATCCAGAAAGCAATGGAAAAAGCACGTCGTAACATGGTTACTGTTGCCCTGAACGAGGGTACTCTGCACCACGCTGTTAAAGGTCGCCACACTGGTTCTAAAGTGTACATGCAGCCTGCATCAGAAGGTACAGGTATCATCGCCGGTGGTGCAATGCGTGCAGTGCTGGAAGTTGCTGGCGTTCACAACGTTCTGGCAAAAGCATATGGTTCTACAAACCCAATCAATATCGTTCGCGCGACTATTGACGGTTTGAGTGGTATGAACTCTCCAGAAATGATCGCTGCTAAGCGTGGTCTTTCTGTTAAAGAAATTCTGGAGTAATCGACATGGCTAAAACAATCAAAGTAACTCAGACTCGTAGCTCAATCGGCCGTCTGCCGAAACATAAAGCTACCCTGCGTGGCTTGGGCCTACGTCGCATCAACCACACTGTTGAACTGGAAGATACACCATGTGTACGTGGTATGATCAACCAAGTTCAGTACATGGTTAAAGTAGAGGAGTAATCAGAATGCGTTTGAATACTCTGTCTCCGGCTGCGGGTTCTAAGCCTTCTGCGAAGCGCGTAGGCCGTGGTATCGGTTCAGGTCTGGGTAAAACTTGTGGCCGTGGTCACAAAGGTCAGAAATCACGTTCAGGTGGTTCTGTTCGCCCAGGTTTCGAAGGCGGTCAAATGCCTCTGAAACAGCGTCTACCAAAATTCGGTTTTACTTCTCGCAAGAGCCTGGTAACAGCTGAAGTTCGTCTGTCTGAACTGGCGAAAGTTGAAGGTGACGTAGTAAGCCTGGAAACACTGAAAGCTGCAAACGTGATCACTAAGAACATCGAAACTGTAAAAGTTGTTCTGTCTGGTGAGATCAGCCGCGCTGTTACAGTGAAAGGCGTACGCGTGACTAAAGGCGCTAAAGCTGCAATCGAAGCTGCAGGCGGTAAAATCGAGGAATAATTAACTCGAGGATGAGGTACAGATGGCTAAACAACCAGGACAAGATTTTAGTAGCGCAAAAGGTGGCCTAGCAGAGCTTAAGACTCGCCTGTTATTCGTAATAGGAGCTATCTTAATTTTCCGAGCTGGCTCTTTTGTGCCGATTCCTGGTATTGACGCTGCTGTACTAGCCGATCTGTTCGAACAGCAAAAGGGCACCATCATTGAACTATTTAACATGTTCTCTGGTGGTGCACTTGAGCGTGCTTCCATTTTGGCACTGGGCATTATGCCGTATATTTCGGCTTCAATTATTGTCCAGTTGCTAACGGTTGTTCATCCGGCTTTAGCCGAGTTGAAGAAAGAAGGTGAGTCTGGTCGCCGTAAGATCAGCCAGTATACTCGCTATGGCACGCTTGTGTTGGCAACCTTCCAAGCAATTGGTATTGCGACGGGGTTACCGAGTATGATTCCTGGTCTGGTACATAATCCGGGTCTGGGTTTCTACTTTGTTGCGGTCGTAAGTTTGGTCACCGGTACCATGTTCCTGATGTGGTTAGGTGAGCAAATTACAGAACGTGGCATTGGTAACGGTATATCTCTGATTATTTTCACAGGTATCGTTGCAGGATTGCCACCGGCTATTGGACAGACCGTAGAGCAAGCGCGTCAAGGTGAATTGCACGTACTTCTTCTACTGGCAATTGCAGTTATTTCTTTTGCTGTAATTTACTTTGTAGTGTTCATGGAGCGTGGTCAGCGTCGTATCGTTGTTAACTACGCTAAACGCCAGCAAGGCCGTCGTGTCTATGCAGGCCAGAGCACTCATCTGCCGTTGAAAATCAACATGGCAGGCGTGATTCCAGCAATTTTTGCATCTAGTATCATTTTGTTCCCTGGCACACTGGCTCAGTGGTTCGGTGGTAACGGAGAAGGTACTTTTGGTTTCCTGACGGATGTGTCTCTGGCACTGAGCCCAGGTCAGCCACTGTACGTGATGCTTTATGCGACTGCGATTATCTTCTTCTGTTTCTTCTATACGGCGTTGGTGTTTAACCCACGTGAAACAGCAGATAACTTGAAGAAATCCGGTGCGTTCATACCTGGTATTCGTCCGGGCGAGCAGACTGCGAAATACATTGATAAAGTAATGACACGCCTGACATTGGCAGGTGCACTGTACATCACCTTTATCTGTCTGATCCCCGAGTTCATGATGATTGCTTGGAACGTTCGCTTCTACTTTGGCGGTACGTCACTACTAATCGTAGTTGTGGTTATTATGGACTTCATGGCTCAAGTTCAGACACACCTGATGTCTCAACAGTATGAGTCGGTTTTGAAAAAGGCTAATCTTAAAGGCTACGGCCGATAAGTTTGGTTATCCATTTACGGAGTTTAGCAATGAAAGTTCGTGCTTCCGTTAAGAAAATCTGCCGTAACTGTAAAGTTATCAAGCGCAACGGTGTTGTGCGCGTAATTTGCAGCGAGCCAAAGCACAAGCAGCGCCAAGGCTAATCAGCAGAAATATTTCTTGCAAATTGAAGGTAGGTTGGCTACATTAGCCAACCATCTTTTGTGTGTGCAAAAGAATTGTAACACCGCTGTGTATCCTAAACGGGCTTTACAGCGGTTATTCTTGATAAGTACTAGGAGTGAATAGTGGCCCGTATTGCAGGCATTAACATTCCTGATCAAAAGCATGCTGTAATCGCACTGACTGCGATCTACGGCATCGGCAAAACTCGCTCAAAAGCCATTCTGGCTGATGTGGGTATTGCTGAAGATGTTAAGATCAGTGAACTGACTGAAGAGCAGATCGATCAACTGCGTGATGGTGTAGCTAAGTACACTGTAGAAGGTGATCTACGTCGTGAAGTTTCCATGAACATCAAGCGCCTAATGGATCTTGGTTGTTACCGTGGTCTTCGTCATCGTCGCAGTCTACCACTACGTGGACAGCGTACTAAAACCAACGCTCGTACCCGTAAGGGTCCGCGCAAGCCGATCAAAAAATAATCGGATAAGGTAGAGTACAATGGCAAAACAACCAACTCGCGCTCGTAAGCGCGTACGCAAGCAAGTTGCTGATGGCGTAGCGCACATCCACGCTTCTTTCAACAACACAATCGTTACCATTACTGACCGTCAAGGTAATGCTCTGGCTTGGGCAACTGCCGGTGGTTCTGGTTTCCGTGGTTCTCGTAAATCTACTCCGTTCGCTGCACAGGTTGCTGCTGAGCGTTGTGGTGAAATGGCCAAAGAATATGGCGTTAAGAACCTGGAAGTTATGGTTAAGGGCCCAGGTCCTGGTCGTGAGTCAACAATCCGTGCTCTGAATGCAGCGGGTTTCCGTATCACTAACATTGTTGATGCGACTCCGATCCCTCATAACGGTTGTCGTCCACCTAAGAAACGTCGCGTATAACGTTTCGTTTCTAGGAATATTGGAGAAAGAACATGGCAAGATATTTGGGTCCTAAGCTGAAGCTTAGCCGTCGTGAAGGCACTGACTTGTTCCTCAAGTCTGGTGTTCGCGCGATTGATACCAAGTGTAAAATTGATAACGCGCCGGGCCAACATGGTGCTCGTCGTGGCCGCCTGTCTGACTATGGCGTTCAGCTTCGTGAGAAGCAGAAAGTTCGTCGTACTTATGGCGTACTGGAAAAGCAATTCCGTAACTACTACAAAGAAGCTGCTCGCCTGAAAGGCAACACAGGTGAAAACCTGCTGCAACTTCTGGAAGGTCGTCTGGACAATGTTGTTTACCGTATGGGTTTTGGTGCAACTCGCGCTGAAGCACGTCAGCTGGTAAGCCACAAAGCGATCCTGGTTAACGGCAAAGTCGTAAACATCCCATCTTTCCAGGTGGCTGCAAACGACGTTGTTAGCATTCGTGAGAAAGCTAAGAACCAAGCACGCATCAAAGCAGCTCTTGAAGTTGCTACTCAGCGTGAACTGCCGACTTGGGTCGAAGTAGACAGCAACAAAATGGAAGGTACCTTCAAGCGTCTTCCAGAACGTTCTGATTTGTCTGCCGACATCAACGAACACCTGATCGTCGAGCTTTACTCTAAGTAAGGCTATAGTTAAGAGAGGACACAATGCAGGGTTCTGTAACAGAATTTCTTAAGCCGCGTCTTGTTGATATTGAACAAGTTAACACGACGCACGCAAAAGTAACTCTTGAGCCTCTGGAGCGTGGTTTTGGCCACACTCTGGGCAATGCTCTACGTCGTATTCTTCTGTCATCTATGCCTGGTTGCGCAGTGACAGAAGTAGAAATCGACGGTGTGTTACACGAGTACAGCACCAAAGAGGGAGTCCAGGAGGACGTTCTTGAAATCCTATTAAACCTGAAAGGCCTGGCCGTTAAGGTTGAAGGAAAAGACGAAGTTATCCTGACTCTCAGCAAATCTGGTGCAGGCCCTGTTGTTGCAGGTGACATCACCCATGATGGTGATGTTGAGATTGCGAACCCAGAGCACGTGATCTGCCATTTGACTGATGACAATGCTGACATCAGCATGCGCATCAAGGTAGAACGTGGTCGCGGCTATGTACCAGCTTCTGCTCGTATTCACAGTGATGAAGATGAGCGTCCAATTGGCCGTCTGTTAGTTGATGCAACTTTCAGCCCAGTTGACCGTATCGCTTACTCAGTTGAAGCAGCGCGTGTTGAACAGCGCACTGACCTTGATAAACTGGTTATCGATATGGAAACCAATGGTACTCTTGACCCTGAGGAAGCCATTCGTCGTGCAGCCACTATTCTGGCTGAACAACTGGATGCATTCGTAGATCTGCGTGATGTACGAGTTCCTGAAGAGAAAGAAGAGAAGCCGGAGTTCGATCCGATCCTACTGCGTCCTGTAGACGATCTTGAACTAACTGTTCGCTCTGCTAACTGTTTGAAAGCAGAAGCGATCCACTACATCGGTGATCTTGTTCAGCGTACCGAGGTTGAGCTACTGAAAACGCCAAACCTGGGTAAGAAGTCTTTGACAGAAATCAAAGACGTGCTGGCTTCACGTGGTCTGTCTCTGGGCATGCGCCTGGAAAACTGGCCGCCAGCCTCTATCGCTGAAGATTAATAGTTACTGATATCTAGTTAGAAGGATTAGGTCATGCGCCATCGTAAGAGTGGTCGTCAACTCAACCGCAACAGCAGTCATCGCAAAGCGATGTTCAGCAACATGGCTAGCTCTCTGGTACGTCACGAGCTTATCAAGACTACCCTGCCTAAGGCAAAAGAGCTGCGTCGCGTAATTGAGCCTTTGATTACCCTAGCTAAGACTGACAGTGTAGCTAACCGTCGTCTGGCATTCGCACGTACTCGTGATAACGAAGTCGTTGCGAAACTGTTTAACGAATTAGGTCCACGTTTCGCTCAGCGTCCAGGCGGTTACACTCGCATCATGAAATGCGGTTTCCGTGCTGGTGATAAAGCCCCTATGGCTTACATTGAGCTGGTAGACCGTCCTGAAGCACAGGAAGAAGCTGCTGCTGAATAAGCAATAGCGCGTTATAGAAAGAGCCGGGTTGAATGACCCGGCTTTTTTATATCTGAAATTTAAGAATTGCTTTACTTGGGATAAAAACAAGGTTTCAGTACTTCTCTTCTCTCCTTATATATCTGTTGAGTTTGCTCTCTCAATGAAAAAGCGCATGGGCTTCGTCGACACATGTTTTTTTAATTGAAGTTATAGATTGTGTTGCCTTTAGACAGTTCTGGTGCTGTATTGACGCTTCAAGAACAATTTCGGGAAGTGTAAACAGAATGAAATTCCTTTGATCTTCTCTGAGAGAAAGGGAGCGGCGCTTTATCTTTATTCTACTTATCTAATATTTGTTTGTTTTTCACGCGCTCGATATTTTTTTGTGTTTTTCTGCTTGTCAGGACGCTCGAACTCTCTATAATGCCGCCTCACCGACACGGAGGAACGGCAGCAAAGCGGTTCGGTACGGAAAGGTAAGCGGCAAGAAATTAAATTGAAAAAAGTGTTTGACACTGACTTTTGATTCGATAGAATGGCCGCCCGTTTCGAGAGTTGAGTCACAAGACTCAGCGAGAAACAAAGTTCTTTAACAATTTGACCATGCAATCTGTGTGGGCACTCGACAATGATACAGTCAAAAGATTTTATCAGTGA